>JANNRO010000605.1:0-9455 GCA_031401505.1 Planctomycetia bacterium | reverse complement strand
GTTACGGCCGGGACGGTCCAACCCCCGGGAGGTCAAAATCAAGATGTCCCAGTACCCCTGCAAGAAGCCCCGCCGTGCCGCTTAACTTCCCGGTATTGGTCCTAGGCTCCTTGCGCGGGCTCGCGCCGGCGACCTCGGTTCTATGTTCGGCGGAGAGACACAGAACCAAAGAGGCAGAAAGGCAAATCGGCAGAGAGACGGACAGACAGAAAGATAGAGAGGCGGAGCGGAGTCAGTTGAGGCGGCGGATGAGGTGCCAGCCGAAGGCGGTCTCGACGAGGCCGGAGGTGGCGCCGGGGGCGAGGCGTTCGGTCGCGTCGATGAACTCGGGCGACAGTTGCGAGTCGGGCTCGACGGCCGTCGGGAGCATGCCCTCGCGCGCCGAGGCGTCGGGCTCGTCGCTGTACTCGCCGACGATCTTCACCCACGACGCAGGATCGGATCGGAGCTTGGCGAGCGCCTCGGCGCAGCGCACGCGCGCCTCGTCTTTGGTGCGCTTGACGCCCTGGCCCGCGCCGCCGGGAGCGCCTCGGTGGACCACGACGAGGTGGGACACGTAGCACCGGAAGTAGCGACTCCGGCCGATCACCAACCAGCCGAACTCCGTCTCGACCGGCTTCGTCGAGATCGCCCCCTCCTTCAACGCGAACGCCGCCGCCTCGAGCGCCGCAAGCCGTGCCGGCTGCGTGCCGCGACGCATCGTAAACCTCTGCCAGTCCGGTTTCGGAAAGGGAACCGCGCCCAGCACGGCGGGGAGCTTCGAGAAGTCCGGCGTCGCCGCGAGGGCGGTGATGGCGCTGCTCGCGTTCTCGAGTGCGGTCTCCTTCGATCGGTTCTCCCGGGACTGGGTCGCGCCCTTCCATCCGAAGCGCGCGATGCGCACGACCGCGCTGTCCGACACGAGCCTCGCCATCGCGTCGGCCCCGGACATGCGTTGGATGACGTAGAAACCGGCGTCCAACTTCAAAGGCCCGAGGATCTCGCCGTCCTTGGCCGCCCCGATCGCGGCCCAGGCCCGAGGATCGCTGTCGTTCGCGCTCACGAATCCGACGAAGCCTCCGACGATGTCCAGTTGCTTGTCGTCGTTGTAGATCCGCGAGACGTCGGCGAACCGCTTCCCGGCTTCGAGTTCCCCACGCGCCTTCTGCGCCAGCAGCCGCGCTTCGAGTTCGGTGCGCGTCGACTGGCTTCGCTCCGCGCCACGGAACGTGACGAGGATCTGCTGGATGGCATGCTCCTCGGGCGGCGCGGCGTCGGCCGTGCGTGGCGTCGAGAGGGCGGCGGCGAGGACGAGCGCGGCGGGGACGAACCTCATCAAGGCCTCCGTTGGTTGCGTCCGCAAACCTACCCTCCGGTCAACGACCCGACCCGTTCCGTACCGCGTCGAAGCGCTCCCGGATGAAGTCGACGACCCTGGGCTTGACGAAGGGCAGGAACAGGACCGACGCGTAGTGTCCGAGCGGCAGCCAGATCGTCCTCGGGCGACCGAGCGCGTCACGCAGCGCCTTCCCGTTCCGCGTCGGCACGGAGCGGTCGTGGTGCGCGAGGATCAACAGCACCGAGTCGCGTGGAACCGCGGCCGCGAGCGCGATCGGGTCGGTCCGGATCGTCGCGGCCAGGCGCCGCCTGAGCCCCTCCCTCGTTTCGCCGGTCGCGTGGGCCGCGGTGGCAGTCAGTCGCTTCATGTCGTCTTCGTCGCTGTCCACGAAGACGTCGGACAGCGGTCCCCCCGCCAATCCGATCACGTGCGCCACGTAGCGGTGGTCGACACCCGCGGCCAGCGACGCCTCGATTCCTCCGGCGCTGATCCCGAACGACGCCAACCGCGTCGGATCGACGTCGTCGCGCGCGATCAACCAATCGACGACCTCGATCCGCCGCGAGACCGAGTCGGCGAGCCGCTCCTCGGCCTGATGGAGGGGACGGGCGGGGTCGTACGCGATCTCCGGATGGAACACCACGACCGCGTGCCAGCCCTCGGCGGCGAAGCGCTCGGCGAATTGACTCACGAAGGCCGACTTGCTTCCGAGGATCGGCGAGATCACGACCGCCGGTCGGCGCGCGGGACCCGAGTCCGATTCCGCCGATGGGTCCGCGCTCGACGACCGTGGCTTCCACCACCGCATGCCGATGGGCGCCGCCGCCTCCGGGGGCGCACCCGCAGCCGCCTTGGAGGGCAGCGAGACGTCCCAGACCTCGACGCCCTGGGCGACGGCGTCGAGCGAGAGCGTCGCCTCGGGGACGGGACCCGACCTCACGTACCGGACGTCGACGTCGGACCCGCGCCGCGACGGTGGCGAACGCGACGACCGCCCCATCGGGATGACGCTGCAGGCTACCGCCATCGCCATCGCCATGGCGAGGAGCACGGCGGCGACGCAATTGCCGAAACGACGGGGGCGTCGCATCCCCATACGCTAGTCCGATCGCGAGGGGCGTACGTCGGGCGCGGCGACGGCGAGGGCGGCGCGGCGTTGGCTGCGAAGGCGACGCCGACGCCCGATCGCGAGGGCGGCGAGCCCCGTCGCCGCGACTCCGAGTGCCGTCCCGTGACCGGTGAGGCGTACCGACAACGGCCGCTTGAATCGGTCGAGGTGGCGGAGGGGAAGCAGTCGACGGTTCGGATCTTCGACCGGCGCGATCCACGAAGCCCGCGATCGGCTCGTCGGCGGCACGACGTCGAGGGGCGATCCCACCGCCACGCCATAGATCTCCGCGATGTCGTCGCGAACGTCGCGATGCCGCCGCGCTTGCGCACGCTCCGCCTCGGTCTTCACGTTCGTGATCACCGTGACCGTTCTCGTGTCATGCAGGATCCGGCGCTCCGTTCGAAAGGAGATCCAGACGGCGAGTCCGAGGAGCGCGACCGCCAGCTTTTCCCACTCGGAACGACGGGTCGTGGCGGCGGGCGGCGACGTCGGCTCGGTGGTCACGTTCGGGCACACCGCGCGCGAGTGTACCGGGCGCCCCCGAGGGTAGGCTCGTGATCGACCCGGGCCGATCGAGGCCCCCCGGAGACACCCATGATCCGCGCCCGTCGCTTCGTCCTGCCCGCGCTCGCCGTCTTCGGATGGGCGGCTTCCGCACGCCTCTTTGCCGAAGACCTCGACCCGTCCAAGCTCTTCGACAGCGCGAAGCAGCATTGCGCCGAGAAGCGCTATGGCAAGTGTCTCGCCGATCTTCAACTGCTCATCGGCGAGGTCGGACGCCTGCGCATCGATACGATGAAGGCCTACTTTCCCGCGGCACCTCCGGATTGGAAGGCGGGCGAAGCCGAGGCGATCTCGAGCGGCGGACTCGCGATGTTCGGGGCAGGATCACAGGTCAAACGCAAATACACGAGCGGCGCCGGCAAGCGCGCCGAGATCACCCTGATGACCGACGCGGGCGCGATGATGCAGATGGTGACGCTGGGACTTCAAAACCCCGCGTACTTGGGCGACGGCAAGCGCATCGTCACGATCAAGGGCCGCAAGGCGCTCCTCGACTGGAAGACCGACGCGACGAGGGGCAGTCTGATGGTGGTCTTGAACGTGCCGGCCTCCATGGTGCAGATCGAAGCGAACGGCATCACGTCGAGCGAGGTCCAGGAGTTGATCGCCGGCGCCATCGACTTCGACGCGCTCGAGAAGGGCATCCAGAACTGACGTCGCGCGCGCATTCCCGCCCGTCCGCGCACGTCGCCCGGCGGCGTGGCCGGCGCGATCGCTTCATCGGCAGAATCCTCCGGCGCGGAGCGCGTCACGAGGTCGGAGGGTCCGGATGGATCGGCTGATTGCCGTGCTCGGGCTCGCTGTCAGCGTCGCGACGCTCGCCCGGCATGGACTTCCCGCGATGGTGGCGGGGAGCCTCGCCTGCTTCATGACCGCGTGCGTGGCGGCGATCCTGCCGTGAAGCCGGCCCTCGTGCGCCGATCTCCCGTCCGACTCCGGCACGCGGTGCTCTGGATCGCGCTCGGCTGGACGGCGGCGCTCGTGGCGCTCGTCGACGCACCGCTCGTCAAGGCGGCGCAGGCGCGTGCCTGGTGCGTCGCGAGAACGATGGTCGAGACGGGGGACCTCGCGGTCCCCCGATACAACGGCGAGATCCGCCTGAAGAAGCCACCGCTCGCGTCGTGGGTGCAAGCCGGTGCGATGGGAGTGCTCGGCTCGACCGATCGACGCGTGGCGGGGTTCGCTTCGTGGCTCATGGGCATCCTGTTCGCACTCGGTCCGTTCCTGCTCGGCGCGGCACTCCGCCGACCCTATGCGGGTTTTCTCGCCTCGCTCCTCCTCGTCACCTGCCGAAGCACGGTCGTCTACGGCACGAGCCCGGAACATGACGTGCCGTTCGCGGGGTTGGTCGCGGTCTCGCTGGCCTTCCTGGCGCGGGCCCTGCGCCCGGGCGCCCGCTCCCGGACCGCGGTCGTCGCGGGGCTCGCGTGCGGGGCCGCCGTCCTCGTCAAGGGGCCGTTCGCGCTCGCCTTCGTGCTCGTCACGGCGCTCGTCACGGGCGCCGCCCGCCGCAGCGCCCCCTTCGAACTCCCGCGCGCCCGACTCTGGTCGGCGCTCGTTCTCGGCTCGCTGGTCCCGTCCGCGATCTGGCTGGTCGTGCTGTTCGCGCGACTCGGCGGCGTCGGGCCGGTCTTCGACGAGATGCGGCGCCAGGCGTTCGGCGAAGCCGGCGCGCACCTGAAGTCGGGTCTCGCCAACGTCTTCTACTACGTCGGCATGATCCCGAAGTGGGCGATGCCGTGGTCGGTCATCCTGATTCCGATGACGATCGCCACGATCTGGCGTCGACGCCGCGGCGACCGGGCCGCGTCCGCGCTGCCGTCGTTCGCGGTTCGATCCTTCGCCGTCATGGTGCTCATCCTCTCGATCGTGCCGGCGAAGCAGGAGCACTACCTTCTCCCGGCGCTGCCGATGGCGTTCCTGCTCGGGGGGTGTGCGCTCGAGAACGCGCTGCGCCAACGCGTGCGGGCCGCTCGGTGGATTCCCGTCGCGTGCGCGTCGCTCGCGGTCGCATTCACCGCACAACGCCTGCTCGCCGCGTCCCGCGTCGTCACGTTGAGTCGGTACGAAGTCGCGCTGTTCGCGTGCCTCGCCGTCCTCTGCTTTCTGCCCGCGCTGCTCCGCCGGCGGGACGCGCGGGGTCGACTCGTCGTCGTGGCGCTCCTCGGAGCCTTCGGGATGACGTTCAAGGCGACGAGCTATGAAGCGTGGCGCAACGAAACGGTCGACGACGTCGGGAAGTCGGTCGCTGCGGCGTCGCCCCGAATTCCTGCCGGGCACGTCGTCATCGGATTCGCGACCGGCTCGCGCGAGGCGTTCGACACCGTCGCGGCCTACCTCCATCGCCCGGTCGAACGGGTCACGAATCTCGACGCGCTGCGCGTTCGCCTGCGTTCGCTCGAAAAGGCGACGGTGCTCGTCGAGAAGCCGGAGAGTTCCCTTCTCGACCCGGAGGCCGACGGGCTCGACCGGGTGGCCGAGATCGCGCCGAGGAAACCCGCGGAAAAGGATCGCGTGCTCGTCTACCGTCTCCGAAGGTGACGCGTGCCCGCGATCACGCCTTCTTGCGACGGATGCGGCAGCCCTTGGGATTGGTCATCCGGATCTCGACCTGGCGTCCGTCGACGACGGATTTCAGGGCGTCCTTGAGATACGGAGTCCGCTTCGACTCGTCTCCCACCATCGCGGGATCGTTGTCGGGCGCGCCGTTGAACCGGACGAAGTTCTGCTCGTCGAGCACGAACATGTGGGGCGTCGTGCGGGCGCCGAGCAGGTCGGCCAGCTTCGCGTCCGGATCGAGGAGAATCCGGTAGGGGAGCTTCCTTTCGCCGATCGCCGTACGGATCGACGCGACCGTCTCTTCCGCGTTGCATGCGAAGGGGAACACGCGTGCCCCCGTCGTCGAAAAAACGTCGAAGAGCCGGTCGGCGTAGAGCGCGATCGTCGGACACGACGACGACCACGCGAAGAACACGATCGGTGCGGACGCCGAATCGACGATGCGCTTGGCGACGTCGGCGAGCGTCAGGAGATCCTTCGTGTTGGCGTCGGACGCAATCAGTCCGTACCGCTTCCACGCCGTCTGGACCAGCGCCGTCTTCCGGGCGGGGTCGAGCGATCCGTCTTTGGACAGACCGGACAACGACGCGATGGCCGTGTCGGCCTTCGCGTCGCCGCCGCCGAACTCCCTCGCCGCCGCCAATACGACGCTCAGCGCGTCGGCCTCGGGGATCACGCGTGCGCCGGCGAGCGAGAAGGCGACGCCATCGACATCGACGGCGTGCACATCCGTCACGGCTTCGCCGATGCCGATCGCGCGCGCCGGCGCGACGACCGGGTCGGCGGCGTGCGCCGGGGACGTAGCCGACAGGAAGCCCAGGAAGAGCGCCGAGCAGGGGACGAGGAAACGCATCGATTCGACTCCGGGCGTGTCGAGGCCCGTTCGGATCGGGCCGTCGGGAGAGAAGTTCTCGGCAGAATCCGTTCTACCGTCGAGGCGGGGGTGGCACGTCACGACCGAGGTCGTCGATGCCGGGCCGCGCAGCCTCCAGTGCCGCCTTGAACGATGCCCCGACGGCCGCGAGCGCGTACGTCGCCTGCGTGCGCGCTTGCGCGAGCGAGACGACGTCGAGGCGCGGTTTTCCCGCCAAATCGATGGCTCGGTCGGCCGCCCGGCGGAATGCGGCCAGCGCTTCGTCGATGCGCCGGTTGACGTCGTCGAGCGACGAGCCCACGGCGCTACGCCGGAAGCGGGTCGCGCCCGCCGAAGAACCGCGTGAGGACCGTGATCATCGAGGCCACGTCCGCCCGCCCGGCCGTCTCGCGGACGCTGTGCATGGACCACATCGGATTGCCCACGTCCACGGTCCGAACGCCCAGCCCCGACGACACGATGGGGCCGATCGTGCTGCCGCACGGCAGGTCTCCGCGGGAAACGAACTCCTGACACGGCACCCCCGCGTCGCGGCACATTCCCCGGAAGAACGCCCCCGTCGAGCCGTCGGTCGCGTATCGCTGGTTCGCGTTGGTCTTGATCGCCGGGCCGCCGTTGATCGACGGCTCGTGGACGCCGTCATGCCGTTCGGCGTGATTGGGGTGCACGGCGTGCGCCATGTCGGCGCTGACGAGGAGGCTTCTCGCGACGGCGCGCGCGAGCCCACCGCTCCCGGAGAACGCCTCGGAGAGGCGCGTGAGCACGTCGCGGGCGAAGGGACCGGCCGCGCCCTCGGCCGACTCGCTCCCGACCTCCTCGTGATCGAAGAGCAGGGCGACCGACGTGGACGTCGCATCGTCGGCCGCCGCGAGCCCGGCCAGCGCGGCGTGACAACTCGCGAGGTTGTCGAGTCTGGCCGACACGACGAATTCCCCGGCCAGACCCGCGTAGCGAGCCGGCTGCAAGTCGAACAATCCGAGGTCGAAACCCATGATCTCGTCGGGCTCGCAGCCTGCGGCGGCGGCGATCCACGCGCGCACGCGGCGTTCAGGATCGCCAGGTCCGTTCCGGCCCGACGGCCCGTTCCAGCAGGAGAGCACCGGCGCCAGATGCCTGTGCTTGTCGAGTTTCAACCCGTCCTCGTTGACGCCTCGATTCAAATGGATCGCGAGATTCGGAATCCGCGCGACCGCGTCGTCGAGCCGCACGAGACGCTCGTCGATGCCCGCGCCCGTCCGCACGGCCACGCGGCCCGCGATGCCGAGGTCGCGATCGGTCCACGTCGCGAGGATCGGACTGCCGTACACCTCGACGTCGAGACAGAGGTTCGACTCGCGGACCGACACCGGTCTCGGCTTCAACCGGAGATTGGGCGAGTCGGTGTGCGCACCCACGAGGCGAAAGCCCGACTCGGGGGGTGGCAGCGTCCCGACGCGGAACGCGGCGATCGATGAGCCGCACCGGACGACGTACCGGCGATCGCCGGGGCTCGTCGTCCACGCGTCGCGCTCGTCGAGTCGCCGGAACCCCTGCGCCTCGAGACGGCGGGCGGCCTGCGCGACGGCGTGGTACGGCGTCGGGCTGGCGTCGAGAAACGCGAGCAAGTGGTCCGAAGGCGCCTCTGCGGTCGGGACGGCCATTCGCCGGGCGGGTCGTTTCGCGGACAAGGGGACTCCCGCCGGCTCCCGGGACGCGAAGTCCGCGCCCGGGGAAGGTGGTGCCGAAGCCGGGACTTGAACCCGGAAGGGCGTAAAGCCCACCACACCCTGAATGTGGCGCGTCTGCCAATTCCGCCACTTCGGCACGGGAAGAGGAGGCCTACGGAGGGTAGCCGTGGTGCGTCACGGGTCAAGGGCCGGTCCCTGTCGGACTCGGGCGGGCGGGCGAAATCGAGGGGGAATTCCCTCGCGGCGATCCACGACGAGCACGAGGGAGGTCCGATCGGGCTCTACACTCCGAGGCGTGGTTCTCCTCCGTCCGTCCCTCGCACTCGTGCTCGGCGTTGCCGTGATGTCCGCGCTCGGGCCGGCGTGTTCGGCCCCGTCGGAGTCGGAGCGGGTCGCGTCCCGACTCTCCGGACGCACGCAGAGTCGCTCGCTCACGTGTGAGAGTCGATCCGCGGCCGATCTGCTGGCGTTCCACGGCATCGTGGCCACCGAGGTCGACGTCTTCGGACGGATTCCCCGATCCGACAATCCGGATCGAGGCTTCGTCGGGGATCCCGACGGGCCTCCCGGTCGCCTGCCGCCGGAGGGCTACGGGGTGCACGCCGCGCCGATCGTGGCCGCACTCCGGACGTTCGGGCTCGACGCCGTCGATTCGAGCGGACAGAGCTTCGAGTGGCTGAAGATGGAAACGCGAGCCGGGCGGCCGGTCATCGTCTGGATCTCGGCATCCTGCGACCCATCGACGAGGACGCCCATGGTCGATGGCCGAGGCGTCGCGTTCACCGCCGTTCGCGGCGAACACACGGTGCTCGTCGTGTCGGCCGACGGCGCAGGGGTCACGGTCGTCGATCCCGCCGGCGGCTATCGTCGACGGTTCGAGCGCGTCGAGTTCGAAGCGGCGTGGGAGCTGTTCGGACGCATGTCGGTCAGCGCGCGGGGCCCGCGTCCGGACGCTGCATCTCCTTCGAAGTAGAGTCGCGCACATCGCGGTACGCTCTCCCGATGTCGTCCCCTGAGCGCGCCCCACGCACGAAGGCCGTCTGGGTCGGCTTCGTCGCGGGTGCATTGATCGTCGCCGCGTTGGTCGCTCGATTCGGCGTGCGTGCGTCGTTCGTCGAGCGGGTCGTCACGCGCCCGCCGGCCGCGCCGAACGACGTCCTCGTGTGGACGGCCGAGCGCGATCGCCGGGCGAAGCCGTTGGAGGAGATCCCCGATCCGCCCGGCGAAGGCGAATTGGTCAAGGCGAAGTATTGGGTCTCGCTCCCGCCCTACGAAATGGAGATCCGTCGGCGGGGGAACCGCGCGACGCTCGCGATCCACGGCGTCGACGCCCAGACCGACGGCGGAGGATGGACGGCGTTC
>JANNRO010000604.1:0-2282 GCA_031401505.1 Planctomycetia bacterium | reverse complement strand
GGCGTCGGATGCATGGTCGACTCGTGTCGCGTCTGCGAGCCCTGCCGGCACGATACCGAGCAGTTCTGCGACGCGACCGCGGCCTATACCTACAACGGCACCGAGATGGACCGCACGACGCCGACGTTCGGCGGCTACTCCAAGCGAATGGTCGTCGCCGAGAAGTTCGTCCTCAGGATCCCCGCCGTCCTCGATCCGGCCGCGGCGGCGCCGCTCCTTTGCGCCGGGATCACGACGTACTCGCCGCTTCGGCAGTGGAACTGCAAGAAGGGGGATCGGGTCGGGGTCGTGGGGCTGGGTGGACTCGGCCACATGGGCGTCAAGTTCGCGGCGGCGATGGGTGCCGAGGTGACGGTGTTCAGCACGTCCAAGTCGAAGGAAGCCGATGCCCGCCGGCTGGGCGCCCACCACTTCGTGTCGACGGCCGATCCTGCCGTCTTCACGCCGCTTGCGAAGCGCTTCGACCTCGTGCTCGACACCGTGTCGGCCCCGCACGACTACAACCTCTATCTCGGCCTCCTTCGTCCCCGTGGCGTCATGGTCGTGGTCGGCGTCCCGCCGACACCGGCCCCGGTCTCGGCCTTCGCGCTGATCGTCGGCAACAAGCGCCTCGCCGGATCGCTGATCGGCGGGATCAAGGAGACGCAGGAGATGCTCGACTTCTGCGCGACCCACCGCATCGTCTCGGACGTCGAAATCATTCCGATCCAGCGAATCAACGAAGCCTACGAACGCATGCTCAAGGCCGACGTGCGCTACCGCTTCGTCATCGACCTCGCGAGTCTCGTCGGAGCGTAACGGAGCGTGAGACCCGGACCCACCGAGGACTGTTCCGTTCACCCCATGCGCCTTGTTCACCGTCTCTGCCTCGCCGCGCTTCTCCTTACGGCGCCCTTCGGTGCGGCGTCGGGAGTCGCGGGCGCCGATTCGGGCGACCCGATCGTCGCCGAGCACCGCCTGCTCGCCGATCGAGCGGTGCGGGTCGGGCGCAACACCGCGACGAGGCACCTCTCCCCCGAAGGGCTGCTCGCGTACGAGCATCGCCACGACGCGACACCCGGGCAACTCTCCGCCGACGCGCTCAAGAAGGCCGACACCGGCATCTGGTCGGGCTGCTACGCCGCGAGCCTCGCGTGCCGGTACTACGTGACGCGGGAGCCCGAGGCGCTGGCGCTATGCAAGCGCGTGGCCGCGGGGCTCGACATGCTCTCGCGCGTGACCGGCGTCGAGGGGTGCGTGTCCCGCGCGGTCGGCTGTCCGATCGCGGGTGAAGACGCGGGCAAGGACGTCGTGGCGTCCCCGCTCGGCGGCGGACTCTGCTTTCGCGAAGATCCGAGCCGCGACACGCTGACCGGGATCGTGCTCGGATGGGTATGCCTCGCGCGCTTCTGCGACGACCCCGAAGTGCGGGCGTTCGCATCCCGGAACCTGGGCGCCATCGCGAGGCGGCTGTACGCGGGTCACATGAAGTTGCGCGACGTCGACGGCAAGACGACGAAGCACGGCGAGCTCTCGCCGAAGGCCGCGTTGGTCTTCGAGAACGGCATGCATGCGTCGATCGGGCTCGCGACGGTGCTCGGCGGGCTCGTCTGGGACAAGGGCGACGACCTTCAGCGTGCGTGGAAGAAACTCGACAAGGACGGATGGGTGGACGCGCTCGACGCCCAGTACACGTGGCTCCCGGCGAAAGTGACCGACGCCTCGAACATGAACATGGTCCAGATGGCGTTGACCGTGATCGCGCTCGAGGACCTCGGGAAGTCGAAGAAGTACGCGCTCGCGGCGATGCGTGATTTCCGTCGCAAGACCAAGGGGCGGCATAACGGGGGGTTTCTGTCGCTCTACCTGCTCTCCGGGAACGCCGTCTACCGTGACGAGGTGGCCGACGAACTTCGCCACACGCTGCTCGAGATGCCGCCGACCGAGGTCCCGTGGCTCGACGCCGAGATCGTCACGCGGTCGGGCTACGTACCGATGGAGCGCCGACCCGTCAACGTGTGGGCGTGGAAGCTCGAGCCCAACAAGGAGCAGCTCGTGACGCAGGCGTCACGGCCCGATCCCTCGAAGACCTACACGCGGGCCGACTGGCTCTTCGCGTACTGGCTCGCGCGTGCGGCGGGTGAATTGAACCCCGGGCCGTAGGGGACGCTCCCCTAGAGCCTGTTCCAGTAGGCGCCCTGTTCCGCCCGACGAGGCTCTCGCTGCGACCGGCCTGCTCGGCCAAAGCCCGCTCAACGGGTGAGGCACCCGCGTCGCGGGGCCTTGGCCTGCGCCTGCCGGTC
>JANNRO010000603.1:0-2985 GCA_031401505.1 Planctomycetia bacterium | reverse complement strand
GGCGAAGGCGAATTGGTCAAGGCGAAGTATTGGGTCTCGCTCCCGCCCTACGAAATGGAGATCCGTCGGCGGGGGAACCGCGCGACGCTCGCGATCCACGGCGTCGACGCCCAGACCGACGGCGGAGGATGGACGGCGTTCGCGGAGGGGACGATCCGCGGCGAAGCGACGTCGTTTCGGGGTGCGTCGGCCCGTCTTTCGTGGTCGTGCATCGGACTCCGTCACCGGCGTGCGAGCGCCGGTGTGGCGCTCCTCTCGTTCTCGGCCGACGGTCGCCATTTCGACGCGGTGTACCTGCAGGGCGCCGAAGCGCTGGCCATTCCGACGGGCGACACGTACGTCAAGGCGTACGGCCGCACGGTCGAACTCGGCAGGCCCGCGTACGGCGAACTGAAGGGACAGATTCCGTACACGCGCGCGATGAAGCGCCATGAGCACGATGCGAGGGTCGTGGTGACCGGCGTGGTTCGCGAACGGGACGGGAGTCCGCTCGCCGACGCGGCGGTCCAACTGCAAGGCGTCGATCGAACGCGCGTCCACACCGACGAGTCGGGTCGGTTTCGGATCGAGTTCCGTGGCCGCGACGCGCCGTGGTCGCAGTCGATTTGCGCGGGTGCCCAGGGATACCGCAATGGCGAGGCGATCCTGTTCGCGGGGGAGCCGACCGACGGCGTGGTCGTCGAACTCGAGCGCCTCGACCTCGATGATCATCCGACCTACGCGTGGGTTCACCCGGCACCCGACCGTGATCCCGACGACGCGCAGGCCTGCGGCACGTGCCACCCCTGGCATTACTCGGAGTGGTCGGGGAGCCGCCACGCGCGCATGGCGGAAAACGGGCATGTGCTCTTCGAGCGTGCGCGCATGCGACAGGCCAAGAGCGACGCGCCCGACGACTGCGCCGCCTGCCACGAGCCCGGGTATGCCGCGCAGTCGGGCAAGGGCGACTACGTCCCGCGCGGCATGACCGCGACCAATCATTGCGACTTCTGCCACAAGATCCGACACACGGCGGATGTTCGTGCCCCGGGCGTGTTCGGCAGCCTCGTTCTCGCGCGCCCCGATCCGTTGAAGCGCGATCGCCCGGGCGACATCCATCGTGTGTTCGGCACCGCCCCCGACGTCACGTACGCCTACATGGGCGCGTCGTACTCGCCCTATCTCGGTACCAGTTACCTGTGCGCCGGCTGCCATCAGGGTGGCGGGCGGCCCGGGCGCCCCAAGATCGACACCTTCGAGGAATGGCGCCGCTGGGCGGCGACGCGCGAGAACGATCAGTTCCGGTCGTGTCAGGACTGTCACATGCCGGGAGCGAAGACCCGGAACGCGGACGGGAAGCCGTTCGATCTCTTCGCGTGGGAGACGCTTCATCGAACGCCCGAGGCGGTCCACCGCCACGACTTCGGCGGATCGGGCGCCACGTTCGCGAAGGATGCGCTCGACGTGCGCGTGACGAAGCGTTTCACGAAGGGCGCTCCCGTGTTTGCGGTGACGATCACGATCGCCAACGTCGGTGTCGGTCACTCCGTTCCGACCGGTACGTGGACGAAACACGTCGCGGTGGGGGTCTACGCACGCATCAAGGATCGCTGGCTCGTGGCCGAGCCCTCGACGGCGCGCGCGCTCCTCGGGGGGCCCGCACCGGACGGGACGGCGTTCGCGCCGGGCGATTGGCGCAATCCGCCGGGGACGGTGTTCGGCGTCTACGATCGGACGACGGGACGACTGGCCCCGGATTTCTGGTCACCGCCGGCTCCGGAGCAGGTCGACGACCAAAGGCTGGCGGCCGGCGCATCCCGGACGTTCGAAGCCGCGTTCACCCTCCCGCCGGACGAGCACGACGTCGAACCCGTCGTCGAGGTGCGCGTGATCCACCGGCGTGCACCGCTCTCGGCGGGGCCGGCGTCGGTCCCCTGGGAGCCACGTCGGTACGACGCCCCCCCGGAGATCGAGTGGATGCGGCTCGTCCGATGACCTCCGTCGAACTCCGATCGATGCGCGTGTTCGTCTCGACCCTGGCCTGTGTCGCCGCCGGTGGATGCGGGGGCGCCGACGAAATGGACGACATCACCCCAGGGGGGCCGACGTCGCTGTCGCCGATTCTCGACCCGACCTACGAGGGTCGCTCTCTCGACGGCTGGGCTTCAACGCTCGGATCGAGGGACGAGTCGGACCGATACGCCGCGCTCCTCGCGCTGGCCGAGTTTCGGGACGAAGCGGTCGCTCACCGTGCGGCGATCGAGGCGAGGCTCGGTGATACGTCGGCGTCCGTCCGATGGGCCGCGCTCGAAACGCTCGGGCGGATGGGGGAGGGTGCAGCGGCGTCGGCCGATGCCGTGGTCGGCCGGATCGCGGATGACGATCCGGGTGTCCGTGCGGCCGCGCTCCGAGCGGTCAGGCGGCTGGGAGCCCCGACGGTCGAATCGCTGGCGAAGTGGCTTCGCGGGGACGACCCGACGATGTCGGAATTGGCCGCCGACGCGATGGTCGCGATCGGCGCCCCGAGCGTCGACGCGCTGGCTTCGGCGACCGCCGACGAGCGCTCGCTGACGGCGGTGACGGCGATCGTGGCCCTCGGACGCCTCGGCACCGCGGTGGGCGCGGCGGGCGTCGAGGCGCTCGCTCAGGCGACGTCACGGCGAGGGGACGTGCGATCGACGGCCCTTGACGCGCTTGGGGGCCTTGGCGAGGCGGGGCTCGTCGTCTTGAGACGGCTGGCCGCCTCCGCCGACGCCGATCTCGCCCGGGCTGCGACGAGCCGCCTTCCGAAGTAGGGCCGCTCTCGTCGATCGAGTCGTGTCGCCCAGTCGCCCGGTCGCGCCGCCGGCGACGAACACGCGCGACGGCGCGATCGGTCCCAGGGCGATGCAACTAAAAAGGCGCGGGGCGGACTTGCGTCCGCCCCGCGCCGTACGAACCGGTCTCGGCGACTACAACTTGTAGAAGTAGTTCTCGAGGAGGTTCAGGTTCAGCATGTAGTTGAAC
>JANNRO010000602.1:0-9326 GCA_031401505.1 Planctomycetia bacterium | reverse complement strand
CGCGCGATCGAACTGTTCCGTGTCGGTCAGCGCTCGGAACGCGTTCCCGGCGTGGTGTGCGTGGTCGATGCGACCCGCCTCGACCATCAGGAAGTAGCCCTTCTTGTTCTTGTGGCTCAGGAGCTGGATCGCCTTCGTCGTCATGTCCGCGAGGCTCGGCTCGCCGCCGAGGTCGGTCGGGCGGTCGTACTCGTACTCCATGTGGCTGCGCTCGAAGAGACCGAGAACGGGGAGATTCGCCGGTGCCAGCGCGGCGAAGCCCGCCGCGTTCCACGCATAGGCGTAGCCGGCGGCCTGATACTCGGCCCGCAGGTCTCGCAGGTCGGCTCGCGAACCGCCGCCACCTTCTTCATCGAGCGTGCCCGCCGGCACGAAGAACTGTCGCCCACCTCCGAACATCAGGTCGATGCCCTTGCCGAGCCGCGTGTTGTACGTCGGGTCGGTCGGGAGCGCCTGTAGGGCGATCGCGTTCTCGTTGTCACGATTGTTGATGTGGGCGTAGCACGCCGCGGGTGTTGCGTGCGTGATGCGCGCCGTCGAGACGACGCCCACGCGCATGCCCGCCTTCTTGGCCTGCTCGAGCACGGTCACGAGGACCGCGCCGTCGCCGTCGGCGTTGAAGTCGGCGTACTCGGTCTTGGCGTCGAGGCCCAGGACGCCGTTGTTCGTATTGTGCCCGGTCATCATCGCCGTCATCGTCGGTGCGCTGTCGGGCGTGATGAAATCGGCGCTCGCGGTGCGCGAGAGCGCGGTGTAGGGCATCTGGTCCATCACCAGATTTCCGTTCACGCCGACCGAGAACACCCGGGTCGCCGACACGGTCGACACGCCCATGCCGTCGCCGACGAAGAAGATGACGTTTCGTGCGCGGCACCGCTCGTCGTCGCGCCGGCCGCCGAAGAAGCCCCTTCGGTCGTCGTCGCAGTCATCATCGCCGCCCTTTGCAAACACCGCCGCCGGGGCGATCACGAGGGCCGCAAGGGCCCCCCAGAGAACACGCTTGTGAAGCATCGAACCTCCTGGTGGCCTGCCGATGTCCGACCCGATGTCGGAAGCAGGTCATGCGGGGACGCTATGGTTGACACGTGAAGCGCCCTTCCCGGCGGAGTCAATTTGCGGAGAATCCGTCCGCGTCCGACGGCATCCGCGACCGCCGGATGGATGCTCTTGACGGAAGGTTCGCGCAACTCTCGTACGCGCTTCTCGATGGGAACCGAACTTCCCCGGCTTGCGGTCAGGAGCGTCTTCGCTCTCCGCACGTCGAGGACTCTTCCCATGCGCCGATGCCCGCACCTGCTCTTGTCCGCCGTCACGTCCGCACTCTTCGCCGCGGGTTGCGGCGGAGGCGGAGGGTCACAGGCACAGGTCGTCCCCGCGCCCCTCCCGCCGGCGAACGTCGCGCCCGTCGTCATCGCGAGCGTGCCGTCGCCGGCCGTCTCGGGCCTTCCGATCACGTTGTTCGGCTCGGCGACCGATCCGGAAAACGACCCGCTGACGTTCCAATGGACGTTGCTCTCGTCGCCGGTCGGCTCGAACGTCCTGATCGACACCCCCAACGCGGCCAGCACGACGCTCGGCGGCACGATCATCGCGGGGACGTACGGCTTCCAATTGACGGCAACGGACGGAATCTCGGCGCCGATCGCGGCGGCGGTCACGCTGATCGTCGAGGACCCCCAGCCGACGTTGTCCGCGGAGGTCTTCGAGGCCGATCGGTTCGCGATTCCGCTCGGGGGCGTCGTGAAGGTGACGGCGCCGTTCGCCGGCGGGACGCCGTTCGCGACGTCGACGTCGTTGACCGCGTTCGAGGGCGGCTTCTCGGCCATCGGTCGCGTGAAGGACGCATCGGGCGCGCCCGTCACCGACGAGTTCTGGATCGTCAACGATCGCGGTCCCAACTACGCCGTCTCGCTCCGCGTTCCGCCCCTCCCCGTCGGCGCCACGGCCTTCGGGGCCGCGGCGAAGTACTTCCCGCTCCCGGCGTACCACCAGAAGCTCCTACGAGTGAAGTTGAACCACGGCACGGGGGCGCTCGACATCGTCTCGACGACGATCCTGCGCGATCGCACCTCGGCCCAGGTCGTCGGTCTGCCCTCGAACGTCGTCGGCATGACGACCACCGAAGTCGCGTTCAGCGACCTCGACGACAAGAACTCGCTCCTCACGAAGAGCCCGCAAGGCTACGACTTCGAGGGCATCGTCGAGGACCGCATGTCGATCGCGGGCGTCGATCGTCGGATCTTCTGGACCGGCGACGAGTACGGGCCCGCGATCCAGATGATCGAGGCCGACCCGGCGTCGGCGAACTTCGGGCGGATCGTGCGGGACTACATTCCCGGCGCGGTCGCCGACAAGCCCAACGGCCTCTACACGCTGCCCGCCCTCCTGCGTCAGCGCCGGGACAATCGGGGCTTCGAGGGGGTCGCGGTCACCGATCAGGCGGTCTGGGGGATGGTCCAGAGCAACCTGAAGGCCGCGTTCGGCAGCGCGTCGTCGCGGCTGCACCGGTTCGTGCGCGTCGACAAGGTGACGGACGCCGTCACGATGTACGGCTACGACCACGTCGTCGACCCGACGATCTACGGCAGCAACCATGCCTCGGTGAAGGTCGGCGACATGGTCGCGATCGGCGAGAGCGAGTTCCTCGTGCTGGAGCACGACGGCAACAACTACGCGCACGTCTATCGGATCCGGGTCGTCGGAGCGTCGACGGTGCTGCTCGAGGCGCAGAATGGCACGTACGAGCAGGGAACGACCGCCTACACGCCCGTCGAGAAGACCCTCGTCGCGGACCTGACGTCGCTGCTCGCCGACTTGCGCACGCCGTCCAAGCCCGAGGGCCTCGCGCTGGTCGATCCGACGACGCTCGCGCTGACCTTCGACAACGACTACGGCTTCGAAGGCGACGAGACGAACGTCTTTCCCCAGTCGGCCGATCGCGCGCGCAACATGGTGGTTCTCGTCCACCTGACGGCTCCTGTGCTTCCGAGGCTTCACGCGCTGGCCGATCTCAATCCGGGCGTCGGATTCAACAACTGCGAGATCGTCAGTGTCGATGCCGCCACGGGCACGTGTCTCGCCTCGTGCGAGGCCGCGAACGCGATCCAGGTCTTCGACGTGACCGACCCCACCCAGCCCTACCTGCGCCGCGCCGACGCGATGGGCGGCGGCGTCGTCACGTCGGTCGTGATCCACAAGACGTTCGGCTACTACCTCGTCGGACTCCAGAAGAGCGGTGCCGGCGGGACGGACGAAGTTCAGGTTCGCCGGACGTCGGACGGTGTGCTCCTGCGACGCATCGATCTCGGCGTCGGGCGCGGGCCCGATTGCGTGACGATCAGCCCCAACGGTCGGTTCGCGGTCGTTTGCAACGAGGCCGAGGATCCGTGGCGCCCGGGCAGCATCGTGACGCTGAATCTCGGGGCCGGCCCGTACGCGAATCCCGTGGACGCCGCGATCGGCATCGGCGCACCGAACTTCATCCCGCTCGTCGGGCTCACCCCGAGCGTCGGAGCGTTCAGCACGCGCTGGATCGATCGTCTCTACCAGTCGGTGCCCGTCGGCACCACCGTGACGACGGCGGCCGGGGCCGTGACGCTCAACCCCGAGGCGCGCGCGCTCGACTTCAACAACGCCACGATCGCCGACAACGCGGACGTGACGTTCACGTTCGGCGCGGTGCCCTACGTCGCGAAGTACAAGTACGACGGCACGGTGAGCACGGGCAAGGACGGCAACGTCTTCTACTTCCCGCTTGATTCGACGGCGAATTCGCTCGAACCCGAGTTCGCGGCGTTCGACGCGGCGAGCACGCTCGCCGTCGTCACGCTCCAGGAGAGCAACGCGGTCGTCGTGGTCGACCTGACGCTCGCGACGCCGGCCATCCGCGCGGTCAACGGAGTCATGGGTCTCGGCCTGGTCAACGTTCCCGATGCCGACACGGTCGTCAGCACCGGCGCGGTCGCGAACTTCAAGGATCTGCTCCAACGCGAGCGCGAACCCGACGGCGTGTTCGTGGCGACGCTCGACGGGACGCCGTGCTTCATCACGGCCGACGAAGGCGACACGTTCGGCTACAACTACACCGATGCCTCCGCCACGCGCCTGCGCGGTGGGCGGACGATGTCGATCTTCCGCCTCTCCGACGGGGTGCTGCTGGGTGACACCGGCAACCAGATCGATGCGATGACCAACGCCGTCGGTCGCTGGAGCGCGTTCATCGAGAACGACTCCCGCGCGCGCCGCGGGGGCTCCGAGCCCGAGAACTTCGACGTCGTCACGATCGGAGATCGCGTGATGGCGGTCCTGGGCGTCGAGCGAGCCCACGCGATCCAGTTGGTGGACATCTCGAACCCGCGCGCTCCGGGCGTCGTCGGCATTCTCGGGATGGGCGGCCTTTCGACCGCGACCGCGCGTCAGGCCCCCGAAGGCGTCAAGGTGTTCACGATCGGCTCGAGGCTCTTCGTCGCCGTGGGGTACGAAACGAGCGGCACGGTGGGCCTCTACGAGATTCGCTGAAGTACGGGGTCTCGGTCGGAGCGGGCGAGGGGACTTTCACGGATCTTGATGATGCGGCGGGAGGCTGCTGCCCATGCCTCCCGCCGCCGGTGTCCGCACCTCGGTTGCATCCCGACGACGCCGGCGTTCGACCGTCGGCGTCGCGCTCGCTCTTCTGTTCGTCCTCGGCGTCGCGTGGCTCCTCCGGGATCGGTGGCGGCCGAACCCGGATCGGGTCACGGTCGTCGCGGACGATGCACGGCCGCTGCCTGACGCGGATGCGGGGTCCTCCCCTCCGTCATTCGTGCCAACGAGCGACGAACCGGTGCCACGAGCCGTTCGCTCGGGTTCCCCGGCATCGGACGCCGGTCCCGTCGAGCGATCGATTGCCGACCGCGCCGGATCGAAGGCACCCGTAGTCGCGGCGCGTCCGGGGGCGAGCCCATCGAGTCTGGTCGACGTGCCCGAGGAACCGCTGCCCGAGTACCGCAGGGTCGATCAGCTGACGGGCACCCTCTCGAGCGTCGGGTCCGACACGATGAACAACCTGATGCTGTCCTTCGCAGAGGGCTTCAGCGAGGTGTACCCGGACGTCCGCATCCAGATCGAGAGCAAGGGCTCGGCTACGGCGCCGCCCGCGCTCACGGCCGGTGTCGCCGAGCTCGGTCCGATGAGCCGCGAAATGAACGCGCGGGAGCTCGGCGTGTTCGAGGAGAAGTACGGCTATCGCCCGACGTCCGTGAAGGTCGCGTTGGACGCGCTCGCGATCTACGTCCACGACGACAACCCGATCTCTAACCTGACGCTCGCGCAAGCGGACGCGATTTTCTCCTCGACGCGCAAGCGGGGCGCGTCATCCGATGTCACGACGTGGGGCGGGCTGGGCCTCGCCGGCGATTGGGCCGACAAGGCGATCGTGATCTACGGTCGCAACAGCGCGTCGGGGAGCTACGGCTTCTTCAAGGAGCGCGTGCTGGCGAAGGGGGACTTCAAGTCGAGAGTCAAGGAGCAGCCGGGAAGCGCGGCGGTTGTAGCGGGCGTGTCAGCCGACTTCGGTGGCTGTGGCTACAGCGGCATCGGATACATGACCTCCGGCGTGCGCGCGGTCCCGATCGTGGGCGAAGACGGGGGGCCGGTTGCGCCTACAGCCACCGAAGTCCGATCCGGGCGATACCCGATCTCGCGCTCGTTCTGGATCTACGTCAACCGAACGCCGGGCCGCCCGCTTCCGTCGCCCGTGAGGGAGTTCCTCCGCTACGTCCTCTCGCGCGAGGGACGGGACGCCGTTGCAAAGGATGGCTTCACGACGCTCTCCGCCGAGATGGCCATAGCGGAGCGGGCGAAATGGGACTGAGCACGAATCGGCGACGGGGCCCGCGTCCGACGCCGGCTGACCGACGTGACCGACGGCGCCGGCACGAACGCGCCTACACGACCGCGCTGGTCTCGCCGATGCGGAGTACCTCGCGCACTTCCTCGGGTGTCGTCGCGTCGAGGAGCTTCGCCCGCAGATAGTCGCTCTGCATCAGGCCCGCGATGCGCTGGAGAAAGCGCGCCTGGGTGCCCGTCGCCGCATCGCCGGGCGTCAGGAAGAGGATCGCAAGCCGGACGGGGCGCGCGTCGGGCGCCTGCCAGTCGATGCCCTCCGCGAGGCGTGCGAACACGGCGCGCGGTTCCTTCAGCCCGGGCACGCGCGCGTGGGGAACGGCGACGCCCTCACCGACCGACGCCGGCACCGCCCGCTCGCGACGTTCGACGGCGTCGGCGGCGATCGCTGCATCGACCCCGGGCAGCCCCTCGCAGGCGACGACGGCCATCCGTGCGACGAGCTCGGCTCGATTCGTCGTCGGCGGATCGAGCAGGATGCGCTCGGGCTGGAGCAGGTCGTGGAGCGAAACGGTGGGGGACGCTTCGAACTCGTCGCGGATGTCGCCGATCAGTTCCTCGACGATGTCTTCGAGCGTGAACATGCCGATGTCTTCGCCCCGGGCGTTGGTGACGAGGCCCATGTGCTCGCCCGACTTCTGGAGCTTGCGCACGGCGACCTCGAGCAGCAGATCTTCCGACGCGCGGGGCAGCTTGATGACCTCGCGCGCAACGTCGGGGGTCTTGCCCGTCAGAAGATCGACGAGAATCGTCTTCACGTGGATGAAGCCCAGGATCTTGCCGCGGGGGCCCGCGCGCAGCGGGTAGCGCGAGAGGCGCTTCTCGGCGATCACCGTGGCGTTGACGGCCCAGGGCGCGGTCGCGTCGAGAAACGTGACGTGATCGAGGGGCACGCTCACGTCCTTGAGCGTGAGGCTGCCGAAGTCGAACGCGTTCTCGAGCAGGAGCAGGTGGTGGAACGAGAATCCGCCGCGTTCCTGGGAGGCGCCGAGGATCGAACGCATCTCCTCCTCGGTGTAGGTCAGCTCCGTCTCGCTCAATACCGGGAGGCCGAACATCCGGAGGAGCCCGCGGGCCGCGTCGTGGAACAGTTCCATGGGGACGCGCATGATGCGTCCGTAGAGCTTCAACGGTCTCGCGACGAAGAGCGTGCACGCCTCGGGGCGGCTGATCGCCGTGAAGCGCGGAGCGAGTTCGCCCGCGAAGATATGGAGGAACGTGATCAGGGAGAACGCGAACACGGCGGCCAGCGTGACCGCCGCCGCCTCCGCGAGCCAACCGGGCCAGGCGAAGAGTCGGTAGAAGAGGCCCGCAAATGCAGGCTGGCCGATCGACCCGAGGCCCAGGCTCGCGAGCGTGATGCCGATCTGGGTCGCGGAGAGGTAGGCGTCGAGTCGGGCGAGGATGTCGCCCGCCGCCTTCGCCCGCGGGTCGCCCTGCTCGGCCAAGCGTGCGATGCGCGTCGAGCGCACCTTCACGATGGCGAACTCGGCCAACACGAAGAAGCCGTTCAACGCCACGAGAACGAGCGCCAGAGCCGCGAGCCCGAGGTCACCGAGCATGGGCGAGAGGGGCAGCGGCCCCGTGGCGTCGACGTGGCGAGGGCTTGTTCAAGGGGGGCGAGGGTACCGGAATTCCGGTTCCGGGGGAATCCGGGCCTTCCCCGAGCGGATCGGCAAGGGGCACCCGCGATCTTTACGAGAGATTGATGAAACACCCGTCGTTCCTTCGCGTGCATTCTCGACTCTTCCGTCCGTCGGCCGGGCTCCGTGGGTTGCGGTCTCGATTCCGACGTCCTCCGGACACCCGTCCGGAGCATCCATCCATCGGGAGGGTTCGCGGATGAACTGGCAGGCACGAGTGGTAGCGGGCGCTCTCGCGCTCGCGGGATTCGCGGGTCAGGCCCGGGCCGACGACGCGACGGTCATGAACGAACTCGACGCGATGCGGCAGCGCCTCGCGGACCAGGATCGCAAGATCCGGGAACTCGAGGGAACGTCCTTCACGCAGGATGAGATGACCTCGACGGTGGACCGCTATCTGCGCGCCACGCCGACGAACGTCCTCGTCGGCGGTGGCGGCGCCGACGGCAGCGCCGGCTTCCCGCTCGGCAAGAAGCCCTTCATCAAGGAAGGGCCCAACAAGGTCGAGTTCATCTTCCGCAACCAGGTGCGCTACTCGGCGTTCCTCTACTCGGACGACGCGATCGGCACGCTGGCCGACACGGGGAACCCGGTTTCCGACTCGGCGCCCCGCGATCGATCGGGCTTCGAGATCGAGCGTATGTACTTCGGCGTCCAGGGCACGGTGTTCTGCGAAGACTTCACGTACAAGCTCGAGTTGAACTTCGACAGCGACACCGGCATCAGCGGTGTCGAGCGCAACTACATGTATCTCGACTTCAAGTACATCTCGGTCAACGGCGAGCACCACGTGCGCGCGGGTTCCGACAAGGTCGCGTTCAACTTCGAGGAGAACGTCAGCTCGGGCGCACTCGCGTTCGTCGATCGTTCGATCGTCTCGAAGGCGTTCGACAACGGATCGTTCACGAACGGCGTCGCGCTCTGGGGCTACTTCGGCGACCAGTGCGAACACCCGAAGAACTTCTTCTACAAGATCCAGGCCGGCAACGGCGAGGGTCGTGAGAACCGTTCGGGGTCGGTCTTCAACACGGACGCGTTCGACACGTTCTCCGACCAGTTGACGTTCGCCGGAATGTTCGAGTGGAACATCACCGGCAACGAGTGGGCGTGGGAAGAGATCGACCACCGTCCGTGCGACAAGCGGTGCGATTTCAACGCGAGCCTGGGCATTCAGGCCGTCTACAGCAACGACGACGACCTGAAGAAGGACGGCTACGGCGCGCTCGCGCTCCGCAGCTCCGGCCGCACCGACCTCATCGAGTACGGCGCCTGGTTCCGTGCCCAGAAGAACGGTTGGTCGCTGCTCGTCGAGTGGATGCAGCGCGAGGTCGACTATCAGTTGACGTCGGCCGGCCTGCCCTCGACCGCCAAGACGCAGACCGACTCGGGCGCGCAGGCCACGGTCCACTACCGTCTCGCCGAGAGCAACTGGGGCTTCGGACTGCGCTACGGGGTGATCTGGCTCGATGACGACTACTCGACGCTGACCTCGGGTCCCGCCGGCAATTCGACGACGATCACGTACGAGGACTCGATCACCGAGTACGGCTTCGTGGTCAACTACTTCATGTGGGACAACGGGAACAAGATCACGGCCGACGTCAACTGGGTGAACGACAACTCGGGCGTCAACACCTCGAGCGCGGGTTACATGTTCGGTGCGACGCGAGGGGTGCTCGTCGAGGACGGCGTCTACCTGCGTCTCCAGTGGCAGATCCAGTTTTAGTCCGGCCACCGCGGCGGTGGTGGGCGAATCACCCGATCCGCTCGACAACGATCCCTCCCGGGTCCGGCTTCCCC
>JANNRO010000601.1:0-7361 GCA_031401505.1 Planctomycetia bacterium | reverse complement strand
GGCGCACCGTGGTGCGCAACGGGGTCGATCTGTCCCGGTTCGATCCGACGGCCGACCCGGTCGCCGCGAAGCGGGCGCTCGGGCTCGAAGGACGATTCGTCGTGCTCTATCTCGGCGCCCACGGCGTGGCCCACGGCCTCGACGCGCTCCTGCCCGCCGCCGCGATGACGGGTCGCAACGTCACGTTCGTCTTCGTGGGAGAGGGCGCCGAGAAAGCACGACTCGTCGCGGCGGCAAAGTCCATCACGGGCGACGTCCGATTTTTCGACGGTGTGCCGCGCGAGCGGGTGCCGGCGATGTACGCCGCTGCCGACGTCTGCCTCGTTTCACTTCGCCCGACGCCGCTGATGGAGACGTTTCTCCCGAGCAAGGCCTTCGAGGCCTTCGGGGCCGGTCGACCCGTCGTCGCCGCCGTTGCGGGCGAGTCGAAGGCGCTGCTCGAGGCAGGACCGGGCGCGATCGTCGTGCCCCCGGGCGACGCCAAGGCGCTCGCGGCCGCCGTCATGCGACTGGCGGCGGATCCCGAGAGGACCCGCGCGCTCGGGCGCGTGGCACGCGCACGTGCCGAGCGCGAGTTCGATCGCGACGCGCTCGCGCGCACCTATCTCGGCGTCCTTTCGTCCGTCGTCGAGGCGTCGCGCCGTCGTCGGAGGCGCCCATGAGCCTCTCGGTGCTGGTGACCGGAGCCACCGGGTTCACCGGACGACGCGTCGTACGGGCGTTGGTTGCCGACGGCCATCGCGTGACGGCGTTTCTCCGGCCGTCGAGCGACCGGACGGTGCTGGCGGCGGACGTCGGCGTGGCACGGGGCGACCTCGGCGTTCCCCGGACCCTAGAAGACGCACTCGCGGGCGTCGACGTGCTCGTAAGCGTCGCGAGTCTGGGATTCGGCCATGCGCGCGGGATCGTCGACGCGGCGCGATCGGCGGGCGTCGGCCGCAGCGTCTTCGTGGGCACCACGGCCGTGCGAACGACGCTGCCGGCGCCGTCGAGGGCCGTTCGGTTGGAGGCCGAGCGGCTCGTGCTCGAGGGCGGGATCGGCGCGACGCTCCTAAGGCCCACGATGATCTACGGTGCGAAGGGCGATCGGAATCTCGAACGCCTGTGCCGTTTCGTGCGGCGCTGGCCCGTGATCCCGATTCCGGGAAGCGGACAGGGGCTCCAGCAACCCGTCCACGTGGAGGATGTCGCCCACGCCATCGCGACGGTCGTCGGTCGCGGAGAACTCGTCGGCCGAGCGTTCGACATTCCCGGGCCCACGGCCTTGACGTTCGACTCGATCGTGCGCACCGTCGCGGTCGTGCTCGATCGCCGACGCCTCCTCGTTCACGTCCCCGCGTTCCTCGCACGCGTCGTCGCGAGTCGCGAGCAGATCGCGCGCCTGGCCGAAGACAAATCGTGCGACCCCGGGCCCGCGTCGCGCGCGTTCGGTCACGCACCGCGATCGTTCGAAGTCGGCATTCGGGAGGAGGCTCGAACGCTCGGTCTCCTCGACGAGGTCGCGTCGTGAGTTCCATCCGACTGCTGGCGCCCGTCATCGCCTTCGGCGTCTCCCTCGCCGCGACCGGCGTCGTCGGGTCCTTCGCAAGGCGCCGGGGGTTGCTCGATCAACCCGACGCCACCCGGCGCACGCACCGCGTGGCGACTCCCCGCCTCGCCGGCATCGGCATGCTGAGCGGAATCGCGGCGTCGCTCGGGGTGCTGGCGCTGCTCGGATTTCCCCTCGACGTCCCTCTCGGCTGGCTCGTCGGCGCGATCGGCTTCTTCCTCGTCGGTCTTTCCGACGATCTGGCGCCGCGAGGCCGCGGGCTCGACGCACGATGGAAGTTCGCGCTGATGGCGGCCGTCGCCGTCGGTGTGGTCTCGTCGGGTGTGCGCTTCGACGGTGCGGGCTCCGGACCCTGGCCCGACCTCGAGTTCGGCGTGGCAACGGCGCCGTTGACGGTCGTCTGGATTCTCGCGGTCGTCAATGTCGTCAATTTCATGGACGGCATCGACGCGCTCGCGGGGGCGGTCGCCGCGGTCGTGCTGGCGGCCGCGTTCGCGGCCGGTCCCGAGTCGATCTCCGTGATCGACGGCGCGGCCGCCGGAGCGGTGATCGGGTTCCTCGTCTGGAACGCCCCCCGGGCCCGCATCTTCATGGGGGACGGAGGCTCGTATCTCCTGGGATTCCTGATCGCGGTCGCACCGTGTCGCATCGACGGCAGCGTGACGGCGGGTGGGGGGACCTCGGGGATCGCCTCGACGCCGTGGCCTCTCGTCGGCGCCGCCCTGGTCGCGTCCATCGTGGACGTGGGAGAGGCTCTCCTCCACAAGGGTCGCTCGGGCATCCCCATGCTGCAACCCCACCACGATCACCTCTACCAGCGTCTCGTCAGGGCGGGCCATCCCGCGGGCCTCGTCGCGCTGCGCTACGCGGCGTTGACGCTCGTGGCGATCGCGATCGCCGGCCCGCTCGCGGAGCGGGTCGGTGCCGCCCTCTCGACGGGCATCGGGCTCGTGGTGCTGGCCGCGCATCTGCTCCTCGGCCGAAGGGCCACGAGCGCGGTGCCGCGCCTCGCGGCACGGGACGGGGCTCCATGAGAATCCCCGCCCCGCTTCGTCGCGTGCTCGTCATCGCCGTCCACGCGGCGCTCTCGAGCGTCGCCTATTACCTGGCGTTCGTGCTCCGGCTCGACGACTGGCACTTGCGGCAGGGCCCGGCGGACTACCGCGACAATTTCCGGTACACGCTGCCGTTGCTCGTCGCGCTGCGCCTGGCGGCCCTCCAGGCCTTCGGGCTCAACCGTGGCCTGTGGCGCTACGCCGGGCTCTCCGATCTGGTGCGCATCGCGTTCGCGATCCTCGCGTCGGGCGCCCTGTTCTTCGCCGCATCGACCGCGTTCGTGGGCTGGAAGTTCGTGCCTCATTCGGTGCACGTGATCGACGCGACGCTCGCGATGCTGCTGCTCGGCGGCGTGCGCTTCGTCAAGCGGCTGGCCGGCGAGCGCCGTCGCGCCGGCGCGCCCGGCGGCGCCCGTGCGATCATCGTCGGTGCCGGCGACGCGGGCGAGGCCGTATTGCGCGAGATGCAGCGGATGGGACGCGAGACGCCGGTCGCCTTCGTCGACGACGACCCCGCGCTCGCCGGACGTTCGATCCACGGCGTGCGGGTCATGGGCGCCGTCTCCGAACTCGGGGCCGTCGTGCGCGAAACGGGCGCCCACGAGGTGGTCGTCGCCGTGCCGGCGCGCACCGCGCAGGTCGTCGAGCGGGCGGTCGCGGCAGCCGACGGAACCGGGGCACGTTTCCGCGTCGTCCCCGAGGTCGGCCCGGCCGTCCGCCTCTCGACGCTCAAGCACCTCGACATGGCCGACCTCCTCGCGCGCCCGGTCGCGGAGCTCGACGAGGCCCGAATCCGTCGGGACATCGCGGGGCGACGCGTGCTCGTGACGGGGGGTGCCGGATCGATCGGGAGCGAACTGGTCCGTCAATGTCTGGGCTACGGGCCGGAGCACCTGACCGTGCTCGATCGCGACGAGAATGCGCTCCATCTCCTGCTCGACTCGCTCTCGGAGAGCCACAAGGGTGCGCCGGTGTCGGGCGAGATCGTGGACGTCTCGAACGCGACCGACGTTCGACGCGCGCTCGAGGCCGCGCGTCCCGAGTTCGTCATCCACGCGGCGGCCTACAAGCACGTGGTCTTCATGGAGACCAACCCCTGTGCCGCCGTGCTCAACAACGTCGGCGCCACGAGGCTGCTCCTCGACGAGGCCGATCGGGTCGGCGCGCGGAAGTTCCTGCTGGTCTCGAGCGACAAGGCCGTCAAGCCCTCGAGCGTGATGGGCGCGACCAAGCGCGCCGCCGAGATGGTGCTGAAGGCGGCGCCGACGGGGAGCGCCGTGCGCGTCGCGGTGCGGTTCGGCAACGTGGTCGGCAGCGCGGGCAGCGTCGTGCCGCTCTTCGTGCGGCAGATCGAGCGCGGCGGCCCCGTGACGGTGACCGACAGGCACGCGACCCGCTACTTCATGACGATTCCCGAGGCGTCGAGTCTCGTGCTCCAGGCATCGGCGATGGCGGAGGGACTCGAGGTCTTCCACCTCGACATGGGTCATCCGAAGAAGATCCACGACCTGGCGGTCCGCATGATCTCGTTGGCTGGCTTCGTTCCCGGGCGCGACATCGAGATCCGCGAGATCGGCCTCAGGCCGGGCGAGAAGCTCGAGGAGGAGCTTCGTACCGTCGACGAGGCCGTGACGTCGGCCGAGCATCCGCAGGTGCGACGCGCGACCGCGCCCGCGGGCGATCCGACGGCGCTCGCCGGGCTCGTCGGCGAGCTCGTCGACGCGGCGCGACGCGGCGACGAGAGGGCGACGCTTCGACTCCTCGCGCGTCTCGTCCCCGAGTACCGCTCGACCAACGCGTCGATCCGGGCGGTCCTCGACTCGTGAACGCCGTCCTTCCGGCGCTCGCGGCGTTGCGCCCGACGCATTGGTTGAAAAACGCACCGGTGCTCGCCGGGATCGTGTTCGGCCGCCGAATCGGCGACGGGACCGCCGTCCGATCGGTCGCGCTCGCCTTCGCGGCCTTCTGTCTCGTCGCGAGCGCCGGGTACCTCGTCAACGACCTCGTCGATCGGGACGTCGATCGAGCCCACCCACGGAAGTGTCGTCGTCCGATCGCATCGGGCGCGCTTGCGCCCCGGGCGGCGGTCGCGCTCGCCGTCGGGCTCGCGCTCGCGGCCGCGATGCTCGCGCGCGCGGTTCCCGCGTCCGCCCGCCTTTGTCTCGCGGCGTACGCCGTCGTGTCGCTCGCCTACACGCTCGGGCTCCGGCGCGTGCCGACGATGGGCGCGCTCGCGGTGGCGGCGGGCTTCGTCCTGCGCGCCGCCGCCGGCGCGTACGCCGCCGTCGTGTCGCCCTCGCCCTGGCTGCTCTCGTTGACCGGGGTGCTCGCCCTCGCATTGGTCGTCAGCAAGCGGGAGGCCGAGGAGCGCCGGCGTCGGACGGAGGCCCCGTCCGCCCTTCGTCGAACGACCGACGCGCTGTTGCTCGCGTCGG
Source organism: Planctomycetia bacterium (assembly GCA_031401505.1). Lineage (GTDB taxonomy): Bacteria > Planctomycetota > PLA2 > PLA2 > JAEUHO01 > JANNRO01. The sequence continues at coordinate 2,322 of JANNRO010000601.1, read as the reverse complement.
CGCTGGGATACGTCGCCTACGGATTCGCCCCCGACACCGTCTCGCTCCACGGCACGCGCTGGCTGCCGTTGACGGCCCTTCCCGTCGTCGCCGCGATCCTGCGCTATCGCCGGCGGCTGCGCACCTCGAGCGACGGGCAGGGCCCGGCCGAACTCGTCGCCGCCGATCCGCTGCTCGTGGTCTTGGGGGCCGCCTGGGCGGCGACGTCCGTCGCGGTGCTCGCCGCGCATTGAGCCGTCCGGCGTTGTCCCTGACGGGCGCTAGGCTCCGCTCCCCCCCGGAGACCCCCGCATGCCCCTCGTCCACATCGTCCTCGGCAGCGCGAGCGACCTCGAATCGGTCCGGGCCGCCGGCATGACCGAAACCCTCGGCTCGATCGGGATCAGCTGTGCGGTCTCGGTCTGCAGCGCGCACCGCAATCTCGACGAGCTGGCGACCTTCGTGACGCGGGCCGTCGCCGAAGGCGGTCGGGTGTTCATCGGCGTCGCGGGGTTGGCCGCCGCCCTTCCGGGCGCGCTCGCTGGGCTCACCCACATGGTCCACCCGGTCATCGGCGTGCCCATGGACGAACACGGAATCGACTCGTGCATCTACATGCCGCCCGGCGTCCCCGTGCTGACGGCGGGCGTCGGCCGGACCGGCCTCAAGAACGCCGCGCTCGCCGGCGCGCAAATCCTCGCCGTCGCCGACGGCGCCATCGCGACGGGCTTGCGCACGTATCTCGAGCGGACCCGCAAGGAGCCGCAGTTCGACGTGCGCTGAACGATCGGTGGAGACCCGGACGCCGGTCGACGGCCGCGGGAGATCGGAATAGAGTTCCGCCTGCGTCTCGGAGGCGATCTCGGTGCTCGCAAACTTCGGCTGGGTGCTGCCCGGCCGCCTCGCCGGCATGGCCTACCCGCGCCCCGACGCGGGGCCCGAACTGCGAACGCTCGGCATCCGGGCCGTGCTGACGCTGACCGAATCGCCGCCCGAGCCGTTTCTCGTCCGGGAAGGATTCACGGTGCACCACGAACCCGTGACCGATTTCGAGGCGCCGTCGCCCGCAGCCCTCGAGCGCGCGGTCGCGTTCGTTCGACGGCACCTCGATCGCGACGAACCCGTCGCGGTCCACTGTCGCGCGGGGATCGGACGCACCGGGACGGCGCTCGCGGCCGTGCTCGTGTCGCTCGGACACGGGGCCCGCGATGCGATCGACGTCGTGCGATCCAAGCGCCCCGGCTCGCTCGAGACCAGCGGGCAGGAGTCGGCGGTGATGGCGTTCGAGCGTCGACTCGATCGGGGCGCACCCGCGGGTGACCGCAACCGGGACGGAAACGACGCATGACCAGAATCCGCACGCTGTTCGCCGGTGCCAAGGGACGGATGGGCACCGCGCTCCTACCCGGTCTCGAGCGCACGGATGACGTCGAGATCGTCGACCGCGTCGACGTCGACGACGACCTCGTCGAAAGGGCCCGCGCCAGCCGCGCCGAGGTGGTGGTCGATTTCACCGTTCCATCGGTGGCGGTCGCCAATGCGCGCAAGATCCTCGAGGCCCGTTGTCACGGCGTCATCGGCACGACGGGTTTCGTCGAGAACGACCTCGTCGACCTCGACGCCCGTGCCCGCGCCGCCGGCAAGGCGATTCTCGTCGCACCCAATTTCGCGCTCGGCGTACTCCTGATGGTGCGATTCGCCGCGGAAGCGGCACGTTGGTTTCCGCGTTCGGAGATCGTCGAGATTCACCACGACGGCAAGCTCGACGCGCCTTCGGGCACGGCGCTCCGAACCGCCCAAGCGATGGGGGCGGCCCGATCGGGGGGCGGCCCGGCTTCGGGAGAGGCCGCCGCGCGCGGAGCGATCCACGAAGGCGTTCGCATCCACAGCGTCCGCATTCCCGGCTACACCGCGGCACAGGAGGTGATGTTCGGCGCTCCGGGCGAAGCGTTGACCATCCGCCACGACGCGTTCTCCCGCGAGTGCTATCTCGCGGGCGTCGTGCTCGGGATTCGCACCGTGCACAGCCGCACGGGGCTGCTCCGCGGCCTCGAGTCCATCCTGCCGCCGCCGCCACCATGATGTCCGGTCGCCCGACGCTCCCGACCGCGCCCTTGAGACTCGTCCACATCGTGGACGTGGCACGCGCGAGCGATCGAAGCCGACTCGACCTCGTGCTGCGCAACGGCGTGACGACGCTGTGGCTGCGCGACCCGGCGGCCACGGGGCGCGAGTGGTTCGATGCCGCCGTCGTCCTTCGGGAACTGACGACGGCGGTCGAAGCCTCGCTCTGGATCGGCGACCGCGTCGACGTCGCGCTGGCCGTCGGCGTGGACGGCCAGC
>JANNRO010000600.1:0-8034 GCA_031401505.1 Planctomycetia bacterium | reverse complement strand
CCAACGCTGACGGCACCGGTCAGACTGGTGCACGTCTTCCGGTCATGGGCCCCCTGCAGGTCCACGTTGATTGGGTACCGCGTCGGGCTCTCGCTTAGGGCGACAATAAGGGTCGCGTTGACTACTCCGGGGCCGATGTCGACCCACGGAGTCACCAGCATTGCCCCGACGGGTGCATCCGGGAGGTAGTTCTCTACGAGGGTGATTCGACGCCGGGCCATTGGCACGACTCTACAGTAGCGGGTTCGCCGAGGTCAATACTCGGCTCTCACTGGCAAGTGGTATCGTCATCGGATGGGCATGACACCGCCCCGGCCGTGGTAGTTGCCTTGAATTCCCGGCCCGTTACTTCTTGGGCGGCTTGGCTTCCCGCACCGGCGATGCGTCGATGCGTTTGTGAAAGACTGGCTTCTCGCCGTCGCTGTGTTTCGGCTCGGCGTGGGCGCCATGCGCCCCCTCAGGCTTCGTCGTACCCTTGTGTTCGGACATGCGTCACCTCCAGGTCGGGAGTATATCGCCGGGAGCGGGTCGGCGGGGCTGGTCCAAGATTCTTGCGTGCATGACAGCCCCTTGACACGCGAGAGGGGCGCGGTGCTAGAGTCCCCGCCGATACGGGTTCTCACCATCAACGGAATCGAGAGGCTTTCATGGTCATCACGCTCCTGAAGAACTTCACGTTCGCGGGCGACAACAACCAGGACTGGGCAACCGACTGGATCGCTGTGCCGGCCGAATACCAGAACTGGCAGCTCGTCTTCATCGTCAAGAGCCTCGTGTCAGGCAGCAGCCTGACGGTGACGCTTCAGACGACGTGGGACACTGACTCTGCTTCCACCGTCGTCGTCGGCAGCCTCCTCAACACGGTCGGCACGACGATCGTCCCCATCACAAGCGGCGTGGGGCCGATGGTCCGCTTGTTCTTCGAGCCGGGCGTCTCGCCGACGCTTCTCGTCCTCTCGGCGTACCTCACGCCGAAGTCGACGTAGCCGCTTCGATCGAGAACCCCTGCTGCGGATTCTCGGGCGCTGGGCTCGAGAATCCGCATCTGGAGAACGAGGCGATGTCGGTCATCACGCTTCTCAAGGACTTCACGTTTGCCGGCGAACAGGGCGATCTCGTGCAGACGGATTGGGTGTCGTTTCCGGCCGGGATCGAGAACGCCCAACTCGTCGTCATCGTCAAGAACCGCCTGGGGGCGTCGGCACTTGACCTGGCGTTGCAGGCGTCTTGGGATACGGACGCGGCCGAGACAATTCCTGCGAGCCTGCTGACGACAGGGGCCCCGGGAACGACGATCATGGACATCACTTCGGGGCTCGGGCCCTTGGTGCGGTTCTGGCTCCTTGCCTCATCGATGAGCGACTCGCAAGTCACCCTCAGCGTCTACCTGACGCCGAAGAAGAACTAGCTGGAGACGACACCATGGTTGAAAAGCGGATCGCCCCCCACCCGATCGGGACTGTACCAGTTGGATTACGTTCGCTAGCGGAACCCGATTCCGCATCCGAAGAACCTCTGCACGTTGGTCAGCTCCAAGAGTTCGGACAGCATCCGATAGGCACAGGGGCACCAGGATGGTCACCGAACATTCTTCAGCAGCCTCTGCGATTTGGCGAGAGCATCATCACGGCAATGGTGATCGGTGAATCCAGAGTGTTTTTCCAACTAAGTCCGGGGCAGAAGTATGTTAGTGGGCTCGAAGCGCCGCCTGGGCTTGAAGCCAATTGGGCGAAGTTCATACTGTTGTTTCAGTACACAGACAAAAAGGGCGAAGTACAGCCTAGGTTGCCGACTAAGCCGGAGATTGAAGAGTGGGCCAGGAGTAAGGCAAGGGGGATAGATGATTACCTGAGGACCGCGTTGAAGGCTGCCGGCGGCGAGGATGAGGGCCTCGATGGCAAGCTGCGATGGCTTACAGGTGAGCGCATGCTAGAAATTGGCACCGCTCTGTTGAATGCGGTCCTCAATGGACTGAAGAGAGGCGCAATGCAGGGGATGCTCGCTGGATATCACGCCCTTCAGAGTATTCATCTGTTCGTCCTCTGCACCTACTCTGGACAAGTCTTGATGGACGAGTTGAACAAGAAGTGACGGACACAAGCCTTTTCGGGAGTCGAGCAAACATGAGATCGAACTGCGGATCGCTGGCCCCATGCGTTGTCTACGCGCTGGTCGTGCTTGGATGTAGCGCATATCGCTGTCCACCCTGTACGCAACTCGCTGCGCCGAGCGAGACGCCGATGGAAGTGATCGCGCAACCGAGCGTACTGTCGACATCAGATAGCGTAGCCAAGCGGATGGATGCGGCGAAATCGATCGATCTTGCGGCGATCCCGGTATCACTTACAGAGGAAGAGTGGCTAAGTGGTTTGAGACCTCTTGAGGGGGAGGAGGTAGTGGTTTCTGGATGTGCCGAGTCAATGAGATTCTTCACGGATCGTTCAGTGGCCATTGGTCCGTGCGTTCCCGAGATGTTTGGATCAGTGACCGTTCTCAGGACTTTCAAGATACAACAGCAGTTGGTAATGAACGCCCGTGGGCCTGTCCCCACTAGTCCTAGCCTCGATCGAATACGAGTCGTTGGCAGATTGCGCCTGGCCAAAGTAGTCGATGGGCTAGTCGTCTGGGCCTGGGGGTCTCTGGATGATGCCGAGTTTGAAGCGCTTCGCTAGTCTCGACTTCCGCACTTTCCGAGGGGGTCTTCTGACGGCCTGAGCGAAGGGGAAAGAAGCACGGCCAACCAATCGAAGCATGGGGTTCACGAACAGGGTCAGTCGTCCACGAGGGTAAAATAGTTTCAAGTGGAGACGCGGCCTTCAACCACGGCTCAAGGCGCCGCGTCGTCCTCCACCGGGGGGGAGGGGGAGCGCCCTTGGCCACCCACCAGGCTCCCAAGGGCCTTCCCGGAGGCTCTTCCTGGCTCCCGCTCATTCGCGTCCATTCGCTTCAGCGGTTCGTTCGAATTCGGGGCACTAGGAGCGCCTAGGACCTTGAATTCTCCCAGAATTGGCGGAGGGGGCGAGATTCGAACTCGCGGTGGGTGATAAGCCCACGCCGGTTTTCAAAACCGGTGCCTTAGACCACTCGGCCACCCCTCCGCAGGGGCGCGTGCGGCGAGCATACGCCGAGCGGCCCGCGCCGTACCGCGACGCCTCGATGCACCGGCGCGGCGTCGGCAGACCTACCCAGAGAGGCATGGCGTACAGGCGGGGGGCTTCGCCATCCGATAGGTACGAATCTCGGAAGCGGTCGCGTACCCGCGCCCGAGAACTCGGGAACCTCGACGCTCGTCGGTCGCGGTGCCTCGGACCGTTGCCCGGCCCTGCCGGCGGGGAAACGCTGCGCGTGCACCGAGAAGGGATGTCAAGTGAGCCATTCACCCGAGAAGCGCGGATTCACCCTGATCGAGTTGATGATCGTCATCGCGATCGTCGCCATCGTCGCCGCCATCGCGATTCCCAACTTGTTGTCCGCCCGCCTGTCGGCCAATGAGACGGTCGCGATCGCGACGCTGCGCAACATCGTGTCGGCCCAGGCGCAATTCCGCCAGACCGCCAAGGCCGACGCCGACAACGACAGTGCAGGCGAGTACGGCGGCTTCGCCGAGATGTCCGGCGGACTCGCCGGTCGCATGAAGACGGCGCTCGCGTCACCCGTGCTCTCGGGCGGCTTCCGCGTACTCGACGCGAACGGTCAGGTCAGCCAGTCGGGCTACATCTTTCGGGTCTATTGCCCCGGTGCGGCCGGCGTCGGCGTCGGCGAGCCCGCAACGGGCTTCACGACGGCGCACCTGAACACCAACCTCGCTGAGACGACCTGGTGCTGCTACGCGTGGCCGGTCCGTTACGGCCAATCGGGCAAGCACACGTTCTTTGCGAATCAGGTGGGAGACGTCGTCGCGACCGACGTGAGCGCGTACTCCGGTGACGGTGCGGGACCGGCGTCCGACGCGGCGTTTCATCCGTCCGGCATCGGCACGATCACGGGTGTCGTAGCCGCCGGCACGGTCGGCAACGACGGCAAGACCTGGAAGCAGGTCAAGTAGCCTCGGACGACCCCGATCGACCCCCCCGGGAACACGGCGCCCTCGTCCTGCGTCGAACTCGTGACGATGCCGCATCTCTCGACGCCCGCCCGCCCCGCCGCTAGTTCGCGCGCCACCGCGCCCGATGTCCCCGACGCCTCGACCCGGCGCATCGTTCACGTCTCCGATCTCCACTTCGGCAGCCCCGGGGTCGAGGATCGCGTCGGCCCGCTGCTCGACGCCGTCGCAGCGCTCTCGCCGACCGTCGTCGCGATCTCGGGCGACTTGACCCGCCGCGCGGCACCCGCCGAGTTTCGCGCCGTGCGCGCGTTCCTCGATCGCCTCGACGCGCCGTTCGTCGTCGTCCCGGGCAACCACGACGTGCCGCTCGCGCCCTGGATCCGTTTTCGCCGCCGTCATGCGCGGTTCCTGGAGCTGGTCGCCGACAGCCTCGTGCCGTTCTTCACCGACGGCGCCGTCGCGATCGCGGGCATCGACACCACGCGTTCGTTCGGCATCGACGGCGGTCGCGCGCGACGCCGCGCCATGGCATCGCTTGACGAGCGCTTCGGCGGGTTGCCTCCGCAGACGTTTCGCGTCGTCGTCGCCCATCACCCGTTCACGCGCCAACCCGGACGCCGCTTCACCGTCGTCGCACAGAAGTCGCGCCGCGCGCTCGACACGTTCGAGGCGTTGCGCGTCGACGCCGTATTGACCGGCCACCGTCACGAGTCGGTCCTCTCGGCCGCCACCGAGGTCACGGGTTCCGCGCACCCCTATCTCCTCGTTCAGGCCGGTACCGCCACGACCTACCGCGGCCGTCGCTCCGAGAAGGGCAAGAACGCCTTCTTCGCGCTCGACGTGTTGCCCACGACCGTCGTCTGCACGCGACACGTCCTCGATGAAGGAAACCGCACGTTCGTCCGCGAAGCGACCGAGATCTACGCGCGCGCAACACCGCCCCCGCCCGACTCTGCGGCGTAGCAGCGACCGGGTGGCGAGGGAGGGAGGGCGGGCGGGCGGCATTGCAGTGCCCCCCTTGACGCACGGCGCGTTCATGTTCAACTTGAAGTGAACTTGGAGCGCCCGCTTTGAAATCTACGATCAACGCGAAAGAACTGCGCGCCTCGCTACCGGACGTCGTCGCCCGCGTGCGCAAAGGGGCGCGCTACCTCGTGATCTATCGGAGCCGCCCGGCGTTTCGGATCGTGCCGGTGGACGACGTTGAACGGCCGACTTCCACGGTCGACGACGACTCCCTCTATCGTGCGCCCGCCGTAGGGCGCAGCACCGACGCAAGGAGCGCCGCGGACCACGATGCGCTCCTGTACGGAAAGTGAAGGCCCTCTTCGTCGATACCGCCGGTTGGATGGCCTGTGCGGATTCCGCAGACCCGGCGTGCGCGCACGCCATCGAGGCTCGAGACGACAGCTTGCGTCGTGGGCAAACGCTCATCACGACCGACTACGTCGTTGATGAAACGCTGACGCTGCTTCGCATGCGCCTAGGGCTGAAGGCCGCTGAGTCATGGTGGCGGCAGATCGACGGTAGCGCGCGCCTTCGTTGGGAGTGGATCGACGCGCGCCGGGCAGAGAGGGCGCGCGAGGTGTTCTTTCGGCAGGACGACAAGGAGTACTCGTTCACGGACTGCACGAGCATGGTCGTCATGCAGGAGTTGAAGTTGAAGCGGGTGCTGACGACGGATCGGGACTTCGCTCGCATGGGGTTCGAACTCGTCCCGGCCTTGCGACGCGGCCGTCGGCGCTGAGTAGATTCGGGTGACCGAGCGCACATCGCACATCCGATAGGGTCAGGCCGACGCCCCGCGCTCGAACTCGACTCCGTCGCTACGATCGCCCCCATGCCGGCGCCCCACCGCTTCCTCGCCGCCGCAGCCATCGTCGCCCTGGTGGGCGGGGTTTCCCTCCCCACGCCCCACCCATCCGCCACGGCCGATCTCTACGCGCCCAAATCCGGCCCGAAACTCCACGGGTTGCTCGTCCATCGGACCGAGTCGGATGCGGTGTTCAATCCGTATTGGTCGGTCAATCCGGGGATGACGTTCGAGATCGTGCGACTGACGCCCGAGCAGGTGAAGAAGGTCGACGTCGAGCCGCGCATCGAACCCGAGTACTTCCGTCGCCTGCGGGCGCGGAAGTCGGGGGACGCGAGGGAGTTGCTGGCGCTTGCGACCTGGGCCAAGGACCACAAACTGAAGGCGCATGCGGAGATGGCGATCGCGTTGGCCGTCGCCGAGTCGCCGACGTCGACGGAGGCGCTCGCGGCCGTCGGGGGAAGCACGCGCTTCGAGACGTTGAAGAAAGGGAATCCTCTCCTCGACGCCGAGTTGTTGGCGTCGATCCGCACGTACGTTGGCACGGCCGAGAAGACCGAGCGCATGCGGCTCGCGATGGCGCTGCTCGAACGCACGCCCTCGATGAAAGTCGAAGAGCTCGAGCGCATGCACAGGAGTTCCCTTGCGCCGAAGGGCTATCAGGAGGACCTCCCCCTCTCGCTCCATAGCGATCGCTACGCGGGCGCGGTCTACACGCTGTTCGTCCCCGAAGCCTACGATCCGACGGTCACGTGGCCGCTCCTGATCGGGCTCCACGGTGGCGGACCCGACGGGAAACTGGGCGACGAAGTCGTGGGCTCGGGCCCGTCGGCGATGAACTTCTACCGGAGCCTCGCGTCGGAGCACGGCGTCATCGTCGCGTGCCCGACGGCGCAGATGGCGGGCTGGGGCAACCCGATCAACGAAGAGCTGGTGCGGGACGTGATTGCCGAGGTTCGCCTCCAGTACCACATCGACATCGACCGCATCCATCTGACCGGCCACTCGATGGGAGGCTACGGCACGTGGTCGCTCGGCCCCCGCATGGCCGACCTCTTCGCGACGATCTCCCCCATGGCGGGCGCGGGCGACGGCACCGTCAAGCCGTTGATCGACACGAAGACGCCGATCTTCATCTACCACTCGGCCGACGACTTCATCGCGGTCGCGCCCGATCGCGCGGCTGCAAAGCGGCTGCGCGAGAGTGACCTCGACTTCATCTACTGCGAACTCGATCGCGAAGGCCATGGCTGTCCCGACTCGGTGCGCAAGGAACTGTTCGATTTTCTCGTGCCCCGTCGCAATTTCGATCCGGCCTACAAGGAGGCGTGGCCGAGGTCGTCGTTCGAGGGCAAGGTGCTGGCCGACGAGAAGGTCTATCTCGGCGACCCGCTGGCCGAGTTCGAGGGAAAGACGCCGTCACTCGACGACCAGCTCGCGGCACTCCGGCTCGCGGGCGGTCGGGCGCGTACGGCCGCGGTCACGTTGGCGGCGAACAGGCTTGCGGGCGTCGTCGAGGGAGTCACGAAGCTGTTGAAAGACGAGAAGGCGTCGCCGTTTGCGCGGGCCGAGGCGGCGAAGCTTCTGGGCCAGCTCGGCGACCCCGCGGCGATTCCCGCGCTGCGCAAGGCCGTCGCCGGCGAGGCGCGCCGCGACACGAGCCGGTTGGCAGCGGCGGCCGCGCACGCGCTCGCAGAATTGAAGGACGCGGGCGCCGGCGAGGCGCTGGTCAAGGCGACGACCGGTTGGGCCGCCTACGTCGAAGGCAAGCGCATGGCCGAGACGATGCGCTTCTCCGACTGGGAGCGGGGCGTGCGCACGCTCGCGTTCGTCGTCGGCGCGTGGGCCGACCTCGGCGGCTCGACGTCGAGCGATCTCCTCGACAAGGTGATCGTGACGAGGATCTTCGCCGGGGCTCCGAAGGTCGAGACGTCGGATCGGGTGCCGCAGGACCCCGGCCTCGCACGGTTGGAACTCGCTCGCTCGGTCGCACGCGCCTACGCGGGCGCGAAGGCGACCCCCCGGCAGTGGGACGCGCTCCTCGCGTCGCTCGCCTCCGACGCCAATGCGAAGGCGGCGGCCGAGGGGGAGCGGAAGTAGGGCGTCGGGCCCGGGGCCCCTCGGCCCCTCGGGGGGCGGGTCCCGCGTCCCCACGAAGGACGGCCGGGGGCCCAGC
>JANNRO010000599.1:0-1703 GCA_031401505.1 Planctomycetia bacterium | reverse complement strand
GGGCCCCGCCGCGCGTCCTCGCGGGCCCCCTCCACCGCCCCCGGCCCCGGGGTGGCCTCGCCGCCGGCCCTCCCAACGACCGCGGGGCCCCGCGTCCGACCCGGTCGTTCGTCGGCCGTGCGCTACTTCTCGCCGTGATGTCGGCGGTGCTTCGGTGCGAGGAACAGTCCGGCGACGCGCTGGGTGAACTTCGCCTCGTCGAACGTCCGGTCGTGCTTCAAGGCTCGCTCGGCGAGTTTCGCCTTCTGCTCGACCGAGAGCGACGCGACGAAGGTGCGAGCGGACGGCTCGACTTGCGTGCGGGCGGCGGCGATCAGCGCGCGAATCTGCTCACGGCGAGCCACGCGCTCAGCGACCGGACTCTGGCCATCGGTCGGCGTCGTCGGCTTCGCGTCGGCGTCGAACACCGCCCGGATCTTCGTGCGTAGGTCCTGTCGGACGGGCTCGGACGCCGCGCGACCGTCGGCCAGCAGCGCCTTCTGCGAGTCGGTGAGTTCGAGCGCTTTCAAGGCACGAAGACCGCGGCGTTCGTGGCGCAGGGCACGCCGACCCGGACCCCGCTCGCCCATGGAGCCGCGGCCCTTGCGTCCCGGACCGGAGTCCTTGTCGTTGGGACCGGCGAACGCGACGAGCGGAGCAGCGGCGAGGACGGCCGCCAGTGCGGAAGCGAACAAGATTCGATTCATGGGGATCTCCAGCAGGAAGCGGAGCGAAACGCTCCGAGATGACGAGCGGTCGCAAGGGCCGGTCGCTCGATCCTTGATACCCGGCGCCCTGGCGCGGGTTGCGGTGGCCGCGAGCGAATTCGGTGGGCGCCCGGTATGCTCTCGCGCCACTCCGGAGACACGGTCATGCGCACCCGAAATCGACTCTCGCTCTTCGCGACGATCGCCCTGCTCGCGGGCGGTTTGGCCGCGCCTTGGCAGAGTGTCCGAGCGGGCGGGGGCGGCGGTGGTGGTATCGCGGCCGTGCCTGACGTCGTCGGGAGATCACGGGCGGACGCGACCGCCGTACTGGCTGCCGAGGGATACCTCGTCGGTATCTACGAGATCGCGGGGGACCCGCCCGACACGGTGGCGGTGCAGACGCCGGCCGCCAACACGGCGCTACCGCGCGGTGGCATCGTCTCGCTCGACGTTCGTCGCAAGGAGTCCGACCCCACGCCCGCGCCGCGCGCGATCGGACTCTCGACGTCGGCTGCCGTCGCGGCGTTCGGGCGCCTCTATGACCTTCACTTCGAACCGACGATCGGCACCGCGGCGGAGCGCGGGAAGGTGCGCGAGCAATCGCCCGCCGAGGGACAGCCGCTGGCATTGAAGGGGCGATGGACCCTCAAGTACGTGCCCGATCCGTCGCTGCCCGCGACGGTTGCGCTGCTCGACGTGACGGGGGGGACCGCGACCCAGGCGATCGAGACATTGGGTGCCTCGGGTCTGCACGGCCAGATCGTCGAGACGTCGATTCCCGGTGCCCCCGTCGACCTCGTCATCGGCATGTTCCCGCTTCCCGGTTCCGAAGTGCCGCGTGAGTCGGCCGTGCGGGTCGTCGTGACCGTCGCAACGGAGGGCGGCGCCGCTCCCGTCGGCAGGCCGATGGTCCCCAACGTCGTCGGGCTCTCCGAGTCGGCTGCGAAAGACGCGCTCGACGCCGCCGGTCTCGACTCGACGATCGAATACGTCGCCGGCGATCCTTCGCAGGTCTTT
>JANNRO010000598.1:0-2391 GCA_031401505.1 Planctomycetia bacterium | reverse complement strand
CGCAGCACAAGGGGATCGATCTCGGGCACGTCAATCCGCGGACGGGACTTCTGTCCGAGGATCGCGGACTGGCCGACGCACTGGTTTCGGTCATCGACGGCCGCGACCGCTTCGACCCGGCTGCCTACGCCCGAGAGGAACTCGGCTACGCGAACGCTACGCGCAAAGTGAACGACGCGTTGAAGCGCCTCTCGCTCGCGCACGAACGCCCGTGGACGCGCGACATCGTCGCCAAGCGCAACGCCCCCAATCTCCGTTACGCCGAGCCCGGCGCCTACGCACGATTCGCCGACGACTATCCGAGCCTCGCATCCGCACTGCTCGAGATCGGCGCATGAACTCCCGGCCGTGATCCGTTAGGATGCCGCCATGGTCGCGACGTCGGCACCCGGAACTCGCCTCCGTTCAGCCGCCTACGGCGTGCTGCTCGGGTTCGTCTTGCTGGGGGCGCTCGCCGCCGCGATCACGCCGAGAACGCGATTTCAGGAACTGAGTTCACTCGCGGATGAAGGGTGGGCGCTTCCGACGCTCGCGGAGTTGTTCCCTCAGGCCGGGGTCGTAGCGGCGCCCGCCGACGAGGTCCGCGGTGAACGGATGAACAGCGGCGGCGGCTGGAGCGGAGGGTCGCACGACGGCCCCGGGATGGGACCGATCGGGACATTGGTCCTCCTCATGTGGGTCGTCGTGGGGACGCTTGGGTACGTCGAGACCAGTCGCTGGGCGCAAACTCGCTGAACCGGGGCCGCGAGAGCAGCGGACCGCAGCGACTACGGCTTCGGGCGCCAAGCGGGGACGAGCTTGTTCTTCAGGCGAAATGGAAGGCGCAGTCGCGACTTCATGCCGTCGACGCGCGTGTGCCGGCCGAGCGGCGAGGGCGAAAGCCCCAGATGGCGCAACTCGAGATTGACGCAGTGGGCTTCGCGACGACGGCGACTTCGCGGCGTGTTGAAGCCGACGTTCCACGATATGCACACGCCGTCGTCGTTGGTCACGCGGTGCGGCGCGTAGAGCGGCAGGAACACCGACTCGCCGGGTGAGAGGTGCGTGGGCGGATACATCGCCGACTCATACGCGGGGTCGTACGTGATGACGCCCTGATCCTGGAAGTAGACCAGCTTCTCGACCTGCGTCTCGGGCAGGATGCGCGACGGGTAGACGTAGACCGTCTTGCTGCCCTTGATGTGGTTCAGGAAGGATTGGTCGGGGTCGGCGTGGAAATGAACGACCGATTTCCCCGACGAGAGGAACATCCAGCAGCCCATGTCCGACAACGGGCCCCTCGCCTCGGGAAAGCCCTCGCCGAGGTCACGAAGGTAGTCCTTGATCAGCTGCGCGTAGTCGGCGTCGTGCTTCCACGTGTCGTGGAGCAGCATCCACGTCGGTCGCTCCTCGAGCCCCTCGAAGGCCACGACGGGATCGATCTCCTTGTCCATCGCGCCGCGCTTGTACCCGGTGCTCGTCGACGCCACTTCGACACGCCGGATCTCGACCCGCTCGCGCGGAAGTGCGCGCAGGAGTTTCTTGATCCGCTCCGGCTCGAAGAGCGGGTGCTCGGGCAGGCGATTGCGAATCTTGAAGGGAGCGTCGCCGAACACGGGCGCCACGTCGGCCGGCCGCTCGACGATCGGAGCTCCGGCGTCGGACCGGGGAGGGGTCCGGGGAGGGGCGGCGGGCACTTGAGTGGCAATCGAAGACACGGTCTCGATGCTACCCCTGATCGGCGAAACGGCTCCAGGTCAGTGGGGACAGGGGCGCGTCCGATTGATGGCAGTCAACCGGATCGCGGATGGAAGCAGGACTGACGCCTCGCTGAATCTGCGTAGGATGCCGACCATGCCCCTCGAACTCGCGATCGACCCGGAGCGCCTTGCGAATCTGTGCCGGCGTTACCGCGTTGCAAAATTGGGGTTGTTCGGTTCCCGCGCCAAAGGCACGGCGCGCCCGGACAGTGATGTTGACTTGCTGGTGACGTTCGAACCGGGGCATACCCCTGGTTTGGAATTCTTCGGGCTTGCGGACGAGTTGGAAGTTCTTTTTTGGACGGCGCGTGGATCTCCTCACCCGTCCTCGGGTCGAGCGCGACGACAACCCGATTTTTCGGCACAACGTCCTGTCGACGGCAACGACGTTGTATGCCGCTTGAGTCGGATGATGTGGCTCGCCTGGGGTGCATGACCGTGATCGCGATGCCCTCACCGACCGATCCCTGTTCCAGGCAGCCCGCTTCCCCGGGCGCGTCCGAAATTCGGTGTTTTTACGTCCAGGGAGTCGTCAAGCGGTCGAGAACGCGGCCGCAATCGTTTGCCGTACGTTCGGCGCGTCGTGACGCACGTACGGGAAGGCGACGCGCCCGCCCGGCGTCGTGCGACTGCGCACGACTTCGGCCGCGAG
>JANNRO010000597.1:0-2896 GCA_031401505.1 Planctomycetia bacterium | reverse complement strand
CCGCCCCCCCCCCCCCCCCCCCCCCAACCCCCCCCCCCCCCCCCCCGGGCCCCCGCGCGGGGTGTCCCGGGGTGTGGGTGCTGTCTCGGCAACCGTCGGGGGGCCGGGGGGGCAATGGTTCCATCGGGGGTTCGGCCACGGCGGTCGCCCGAAACGGCGGCCGAAGCCCCCTCCCTCCCCCGCGCCCCCTCCCTCGGCACCCCGCCCGCCTTTCTCCCGACCCGGACCGCTCACCCCTGTTCGACTCCATCGCCCATCGTTTCGCGACCCTGTTCGCCGGCCTCGGCCGGTCGGGGAAGCTGACCGAGAAGAACATCGAGGACGGCATCCTCGAGGTGCGCACGGCACTCGTCGAAGCCGACGTCTCGCTCGACGTCGCGCGCGCGTTCGTCGACCGGGTGCGATCGAAGGCCGTGGGGCTCGAGCGGATCGCGGGCGTCGCGCCGGCCGATCAGTTCGTCAAGGTCGTCCACGACGAGATGGTCGCGCTCCTCGGCGTCGAGCCCCCGCGCATCGCATGGAACGACCGCGGCGGTCCGACGGTCTTCATGATGGTCGGACTCCAGGGCACCGGCAAGACGACGACCTGTGGCAAGTTGGCGCTCCATCTGCGCAAGAAGGAGGGCAAGAAGCCCCTCCTCGTCGCGGCCGACGTCAAGCGCCCGGCGGCGATCGAGCAGCTGAAGATCCTGGGCCAGCAGGTCGACGTCCCGGTCCATTTCGAGGACGGCGGGCGCCCCGAGAAGATCTGCGCGCGGGGCGTTCAGAAGGCCATCGAGTTGGGGCTCGACGTCGTGATCCTCGACACCGCGGGCCGGCTCCACATCGACGCCGAGCTGATGGACGAGCTCGACGACATCCGCGCCAAGACCAAGCCCCACGAGATCTGGCTGGTGGTCGACGCGCAGGTGGGCCAGGACGCGGTCCGATCGGCGAAGGAGTTCGACCGCCGTTTGGCGGTCACGGGGTTGATCCTCTCGAAGACCGACGGCGACGCCCGGGCGGGCGCGGCGTTGACCCTGCGCGAAGCCACCGGCAAGCCCATTCGATTCGTGGGCACCGGCGAAAAGATCGATGCGATCGAACCGTTCGTTCCCGCCCGGATGGCGACCCGCATCCTCGGCATGGGCGACGTCGTCGGCCTCGTCGAGAAGGCGCAGGAAGGCGTCGACGAGGCGGAGGCGCAGAAGGCCGCCGAAGCGCTCTTTCGCGACACCTGGACGCTCGAGGACTTCCGGGCGCAACTCCAGCAGTTCCGCGCCATGTCGGGCAAGATGGGGGGGTTGAAGGGGATGCTCGGGATGCTCCCGGGCGGCGCCCAGGTGCCCCAGGACGCGCTCGATCGCTTCGACGAGAAGGACCTCTCCCGCATGGAGGCCGCGATCGACTCCATGACGTTCGCCGAGCGGATGGACCCGGAAATCCTCCATGGACAGCGCCGCGCCCGGGTCGCCCGGGGAGCCGGGGTGGCCGTCTCGACCGTGAACGAACTGCTCAAGCGCTTCAAACTCATGCGCCAACAGATGAAGAAATTGAAGTCGTCGGGCATGCTCGGGCGCTTGGCCGGACGCAAGTTCGACAAAATGAAGCAGCAGCAGATCGACGAGATGCGTCGCCGCGGCGTGAATCTCGGCGACGTGTTCCCCAAAGACGACGACGACGCCGCCCCCGGGGCGAAGAAGCGCTAGTCGCCGTTCCGATCCAGCCGACTCGAAACCGTACCGTTCGCAAGGGAGTTCCTGATGCCGACCGTGATCCGCATGTCCATGAAGGGCCGAACCAATCGGCCGTATTTCCGCGTCGGCGTCTGGGACGAGCGAACCCGTCGTGACGGCCCGCCCGTCGAGGCGCTCGGCTGGTACGACCCCATCGAGAAGGACGCGACGAAGCAGTTCAAGGTGAACGGCGAGCGCGTGGCCCATTGGTTCTCGAAGGGTGCGAAGGTCTCCGACACCGTGCGCGCGTACCTGACCAAGGCCGGCATCGCCGTCCCCAAGCGCAAGACGACGCGCGACCTGCTCCAGAAGGACGCTCCGCGACGCGAGCGCGCCGCGGCCCGCCGCAAGGCGGCCCCGAAGCCGGTTTCGAAGTCGGCTTCGAAGTCCACCCCGAAGAAGGCCTGATCCCCGATGGCGAAGCGACCCAAGCTCTCGGAGGCGATCGCCGCCTTCGAGAAGCTCTACGGCAGGCCGAGGACGGCGGAGCATCTCGATGCTCCGTTGCTCGACCACCTCCTCGTGGGGGTGCTGTCGCTCTGGGTCGATCGCGAGCGCGCCGCGCGGGCGGTGCGCGTGCTGTCCGAATCGTTCCTCGACTTGAACGAGGCGCGGGTTTCGCCGCTCGCCGAGTTGAAGGCCGTGCTCGAACCGTCGATGGGAGCCAAGTCGGCGGAAGCCGCGTACGCGGTTCGGATCGCGCTTCAGGACGTCTATGACGGCACGCACGGGCTCGATCTCGAGCCGCTGCGCGGGCGCGAGCCCGACGACCTGAAGAAATTCCTGAAGGAACTGCCTCACACGATGGGCGGCCCCGCGGCGATCATCTTCCAATTGGCGCTCGGCGACTCGCACCTCGCGCTGATGGCGCCCGAGGCCCGCGTGCTCGACCGGTTGAACCTATTGCCCAAGACCGCGACCGCGCAGAAGGCGCGCGTCGCGCTCGAGAAGCAAGTCAAGGCCGCCGACCGCGCGATGTTCGTTTGGTCGGTCGGCAGCCACGCGCAGGCCGTCTGCAAGGCGAAGGACCCGCTTTGCGAGACGTGCGTCCTGCTCGACGGTTGCCGATTCGGCGTCGAAGAGGTCAAGCGACGCATCGTCGAGCGCAAGAAGGAAGAGTTGCGCCGTCAGGCCGAGGAGCGCCGTCGCGCCGAGAACGAGGCGAAGGCCCTGCGCATCGC
>JANNRO010000596.1:0-6431 GCA_031401505.1 Planctomycetia bacterium | reverse complement strand
TTCTTGCCACGGAGATCGATGGAAAGGGTTCCGATGCCGCACGCTCCGCGCGGAACGGTACCCTACGGGTCATGCGATCCCCGAATTCCCCCCAAGGGCTCGCCCCCGAGCGTGGCTCGAGGCGCCTCTTGTCCGTCGTTTCCCTTCTCGCCCCTCTCGTCGCCCTGCTCGCGTCGGGCGGGTGCTCGACGGAGCGGACGGATCGAGCCCGAGGAAAAGCGAGCAACGAAAGCTCCTCGCGTGTGACGGCGAACGACCTCCCGGCCGGTGTGATGCCGGTGCCCGCACCGTTGACCGGCCCCCCCATACCGACCCCGCCGGCCACGGCGAGTCGTCCGTTGCCCGCTCCGGCCCCTCCCGCGACTCGCGCTGTCGTCGCGGTGCCGTCGGTGGCGCCGCCGGCGGTCGCCGCGCGTCAGCTCCCGCCTCCGGCCACGCCTCCGGTCGCACCCCCGGTCGCGCCGGCCGGTCCCGAACGGACCTCGGACCGCGGCGATCGCACGCTCAAGACCTCCCCCATCGGGCAATTGGCGCCCGAGGAAGTCCCGCCGGTGCCGGAACCGAGTCCCGCGCCCGCGACGTCCAAATGACAACTCGATGACAACTCGCAAGCGCTCGCACGTAGCCTCACCTCGATGAGTTCGTCCCGCTTCACCTTCGCCGCGGCCGCACTCCTCGCGATCGGAGGCGTGACCGGATTTCTCGTCCTGCGCGCGCCCGAGGCGGCGCCGGGCGCGCTGGCAATCGAACCCGACCCGGTTGACTTCGGCGACGTGCCGTGGCTCACGTCGCCCCGCCTCTCGGTCCGCATCGTCAACCGTTCCGACCACCCGGTGATGCTTCGCAATCCGCACTTCACGTGCTCGTGCTTCGGCATCCTCACGCCGCTGCCGACGTCGCTGCGACCGGGTGCCTCGGGCACGTTCGAGATCCAGATGTGGTCGACCAAGGGCACGCCCGGACGGTTCCACAAGGAACTCTCGATCGACACCGACGATCCGACGATGCCCACGCTCAAGACGCCCGTCATCGGAACCATCACCGACTACCGCACGGTCAGCCCGGCGCAGGTGGTGCTCGGCTCGCTCGAGCCCGATTCCGATCCGCTCGAAAAGAAGGTCGAGGTGCGCGGCGGCTCGGGATACGACGTCTCGGTCGCCGGCGCGACCGTGTCGGACAAGCGGATCTCGGCCGAGGTGCGCTCGGTCAAGGGCGGCGCCGACGTGATCGTGCGCACCGTCGCCAAACCCGCCAAGGGCGTTTTCTCGGCGCAGATCCAACTGTCCGTCGACGTGCAGCCTTCCGGGGAAGCCGGCGCGTCGGGCGGCACGAAGCACCGCTATACCGAGAACGTGCGCGTCTCGGGTGAAATCAAGTAGGCGGGCGGCGGGCATGCGGAGACGGGACGCCTATCTCGCGGCCCCCCTGCTCGCGCTGGTAGCCGGGCTGCTTTGGTTCGCGTTCGGACGACCCACGGCGCAGATTTCGATTGGCGACGGCTCGGGCAACCTGGGTGACGAGGGGATCGCGCCGAACGCGCTCGACGTCGAGTCCGGGAGCACGCTGGCCGGCACGGGTGGTTCGACGAGGCGCGAACCCAAGCCCCCTGAACCGATCGCGGCCGTGCCTACGTTCGCGAAATCCGAAGGCGTGTTCGGGAGGGTGACCGACACGCGCGACACGCCGATCCCGGGTGCCAAGCTGACGCTCGAGCGCCTCGACCCGACGACCGCCAACTGGTGGCAGAGCGCCGGGGAGTCGCTGTTCACGACCGACGCCGCCGCCGACGGGACCTACCTCATCGGGCCCGTCGCGGCGGGCGCCTACAAGTGGCGCCTGCGTGTGGAGGCCTCGGGCTTTGCGCGCGCGGGGTTCGACGTCCCGTCGAGGGGTTCTCGCATCGACGTTCATCTCGACCGAGGCGGCGCGATCGAGGTGCGAGTCAAAGACCTCGCGGGCGCGGCGATCGCGAATGCAGTCGTGCGGGCGAGCGACGGCTCGCCGTTTCGGCGGGTCAGCGCCGCCACCGACGCCACGGGCAGGGTGCGGCTCGAAGGGCTCCCGCTCGGGGGAGTCGAACTCACCGTTGAATGTCTCGGCTACGCGTCGACGACGTCCAACGACGCGGTCGTCTCGGCGGGCGCGACGTCCGAAAAAGCGATCGTGCTGCGTGCCGCGATCCGTGTCACGGGGAAGGTGACCGAGGAAGCGACGGGACAACCGATCGCCGGCGCGACCGTCACGTCGACCACCGGACAGGGCGAACCGGGGTCTCCCGTCGCGACCGCGACCACCGACGCCGAAGGAAAATTCGCACTCGACGCACCCGGACGCGCGGGCTGGAACGTCGAGGTGACGGCACGCAAGGAAGGGCTCGGTTCGTCCTCGACCTGGGTCCAACTGCAGGCATCGTCAGGAACCGCGAACCCCGGAGCTCCCGGTGGCGGTGGCGGGGGCGACGTGCTGCTCCGGCTCGGCAAGTCGTCGGGGATCTCCGGCACGGTCGTGGACACCGACTCGCGCCCCGTCGCGAATTCGACCGTGGTGTTCGCCAATTCGGCCGGCTCGCGCGGATTGGGCGAGTCGATGGCCCGCACCGACGCCGAGGGTCGCTTCACGCTCGATCTTCCGCCGGGCACCAACCGCGATGGGGCGTACACGATCGCCGCCTCGGCGCCCGAAAGGGGATTGGGCGTCACCGTCGTGATTCCCAACAAGTCGCCGTCGGTGACCGTTCGCCTCCTCGGGGCCGGATCGATCGTCGGCAACGTCAAGGGGCCGGACGGGGCCGGAGCCGAGGGCGCCGTCATCCAGTTCAACATCGATCAGAGCAAGCGCTCCGAACTCCCCGCGGCTACGGCCGAGTTCAATCCGTGGCAGTACCAGCAAGCGTCCTTCGATCCCCGCCTGGTCCAACTCGTCGCTTCGGCCGACGCCGAAGGACGGTTCCGGATCGACTCGGTCCCGACCGGGGCCTACATCGCGTTCGTGACGTGGCGGGGCATGTCGGTCTGGGCGACGACGCCGCTGTCGATTCGCGCGGGAAGTTCCGCGACGCTCGACGTGACGCTGAAGGCCGGGGCCGTCATCGAAGGGCGCGTCATCGACGCCGACGCGAAGCCGATCGTCGGCGCGCAGGTCGCCGGCTCGGATCCCAAGGGCAACCAGAAGCAGGAGATCCGCAACTCCCAGGCCCGGTCCGACGCCGAAGGCCGTTTCATCCTGCGCGGGGTCCTGGGCGAGTATTGGTCGCTCAACGTCCAGGCGACCGGTTTCCTCGACGCGACGGTCGCCTCGGTCAAGGCCGGCGACACGAGCGTCGAAGTCCGCATGACGCCGCTCGGCTGGATCGACGGGGTCGTGACGGGACCCGACGGCAAGCCCTACTCGGGTTCGTTCGAGGCGAGCGCGGCGCCGGCGGCGGGCGCGGAAAACGAGCGAGGCGGCGCCGACGGTTCGTTCTCGGGCGCGGAGGGCGCGTTTCGCCTGCGGGGATTGGCAGCCGGCGCCTACGTCGTGTCGGTGACGACGAGCGAGGGCCTCGTTCCCACGTTCGCTCCGCCGGCCAACGTGATCAACGGCAGGGGCGCGGGCCCCGTCGAGATCCGGTTGACCAACGGCGCGTCGATCTCGGGCTCGGTGATCGAGGACGGCTCGCGGCAACCGCTCACGGGTGCGACGGTCGCGATCCGCATCAAGGGCACGCCGTCGTCGGCGGGACGGTCCGACTCCTGGAACTCCACCGACGCCAAGGGTCGCTTCGCGGCGCTCGGGCTCGCCGCCGGCACCTACACGATGACCGTCACCGACTCGTCGGGCGGCAGCCATGAGGAAGAGATCCAGCTCGATCTCGGCCAGGCGGTCGAGCGGCAGATCGCGACGCGCAGGCCCGGTGCGATCGCGGTCCGCGTGGTCGACGCCGACGGCCGGCCCGTCGCGAAGGCGCGCATCATGTTGCGGACGGAGGGCGGCAACCACATCAACCCCAATTGGGACGCGTTGCGCAAGGAGGGCAAGGTCGACTTCAACCGCGGCGGGTGGGAGTCGGCGACGAACACGAACGAGGACGGACGTCTGACGCGCTGGCACATCCCGCCGGGGCGCATCAGCGTGACGGCGCGTTCGCGCACGACGCCGATGAGGCACGAGCCCGTGACCGTCGAGGTTGCCTCCGACCGTACGACCGAGATCACGATCACGATGTCGGCCGACGACCCCGGCGGCCGCTGACCCCCGAGCGACGCCGAACCGAGTTTTTCTCGGAAGTGTCTGACACTTCCGAGAAAAACCTGTAGGTGCTGTAGTCTCGGCGGCGCGATGGAACTCCACCACCTCCGTACGTTCCGCGAGGTCGTCCGTGAACGCAGCTTCACGGCGGCCGCGAGGAAGTTGTTCCTGACTCAGCCGGCGGTCAGCCAGCAGATCAAGGCGCTCGAAACCGAGATCGGCGAGCGATTGCTCGAGCGCTCCGGACGCGACGTCCGCACGACCGATGCCGGCGCGCTGCTGCTCGAAACCGCCGAGAAGGTGTTGCGCGAACTCGACGACGGAACGGCGCGCATCCGCGAGGCGCGCGACCAGGGCGAAGGCACGGTCGTCATCGCCTGCGGCGACACGACGGCGCTCTATCTCCTGCCACCCGTCCTCGCGGCGTTCCGGCGCGAATTCCCGAAGGCCGAGGTGGCCGTGCGCTGCCATGGTTCCCCCGAGGTGGTTGCCCTCGTCCTCTGCGGCGGCGCCGACCTCGGTGTCGCGACCGAGTCATCGGACCTGGATCCCGCCCTCGAATCGGGACAGTTGCTCGAGGAGAACCTCGTGCTCGCGGTCCCGCCCGGACATCGCTTCCACGCGACGGGACC
Source organism: Planctomycetia bacterium (assembly GCA_031401505.1). Classification (GTDB taxonomy): domain Bacteria; phylum Planctomycetota; class PLA2; order PLA2; family JAEUHO01; genus JANNRO01. The sequence continues at coordinate 1,572 of JANNRO010000596.1, read as the reverse complement.
GGCCCAGTTGTCCGACCTCGAAGGGGAGGACGCCGTGCTGCTCGCACGCCCCGCGACGACGCGCGCCGTGATCGACGACGGGCTCGCCCGCGCCGGCGTGAAGCTGAACCCGACGCTCGAATCCGGCAATTTCGAGGTCGTCAAGGCGTACGTCGCGCGCGGGTTCGGGATCTCGATTCTGCCGGCGCTGGCCGTCACCGAGGACGACCGCAGGAAGTTCGCGATCCACGCGCTCCCGGGCTCGTTCCCAAGGCGACGCCTGATGGTCTTGCGTCGCAAGGATCGCTACCGCGGCAAGCTGGTCAAACGCCTGACGGTGATCCTCTCCGAGCAGATGAAAGCGGCCCGCGGGGTGACGACGACTTCGAAGGGCCGACGGGGCGACCGTCCGGCGCACTGACCTCGTGCGGGCGTTCGTGGGCCGGCTGACCGGACTTCGCGCGATGGTCGCCTCGGCGTTCCTCTTCGCCGTGATGGCGGCGCTGATCAAGGCCGCGGCGAGGGCGATTCCCGCCGTCGAGATCGTGTTCATCCGCAACGTCGTCCACGCGGCACTGTTCGTCCCGGCGTGGTGGTGGCTGACCGATCGCCGGATCGGAAGCGTGAAGCTCCTCGTCCAACGAGGCGTGCTGGGCCTCTGCGCGCTCGAGGCCTACGCATGGACGCTTGCGAACATGCCACTGGCCGACGCGTGGATTCTCCAGGCGATGAATCCCGTGTTCGTGGCGTTGCTGGCACCGTGGATCCTCGGCGAGAAATCACAGGGCCACGTCTGGGCGGCGCTTTGTCTCGGACTCGTCGGCGCGGCGCTCGTCGTGCGTCCGGGCTTCCACGTCGGCTGGATCCCGGGACTCGTGGGCGTGTTCGGCGGTCTCGCGTCGGGGCTCGCGTACATGACCGTCCGCAAGCTCGGAAAGAGCGAGCACCCCTTGACCGTGGTGATGGCGTTCCCGTTGGTCGCGGGGCCGTTGTCTCTCCCCTTCGCGCTCCCCGTCTGGACGTGGCCCGCACCCATCGAGTGGGCGGCCCTGGTCGGGGCCGCCATCGCCGCGGCGGGCGGGCAGATCCTGCTGACCGTCGGATTGAAGAGCACGCGGGCGGCGCCCGCCACGACCTCGACCTACGTCGGCTTCGTGTTCGCGGCGTTGATCGGCTGGATCTGGTTCGAGGAGAACCCCGCGTGGACGACGGTCCTCGGCTCGCTGGCGATCTTCTGCTGCGTCGCGCTCCTCGCCCGCCGCCGCGACGTCACGGCACCCCCGACCGGCACCCCCGCCCCCGTGCCCGCGGGTACCGAGGAGATGTAGCGCCCCGCGGACGGGGTCTCCCGTTGGCGGTTCGCGCCGGTGGCAGGTACGATTCCGTGAGGATCCGGTCCTTCCCGGTGGAGTCGATGCACATGTCTCCGATGAATCGCACGTTGGCCACGGTACTGACGGCACTCGTCCTGCTGCCCTCGACGGGCTGCGGAGGAGGAGGAGGCGGTGGCGGCGGAGCGTCGTCGGTGGTCGATCTCGCGATGAGCAGTCGGGACGACGACACGCTCGTCGTCTGGTACGACGTGCTCAATCG
>JANNRO010000595.1:0-3867 GCA_031401505.1 Planctomycetia bacterium | reverse complement strand
TGCCGTGGGCGCACCTCGACATCGCGGGCACGGCGTGGACCGATTCGGGTCGCGGCACGCTGTCGCGAGGCGGCACCGGATTCGGCGTCCGCGTCGTCGTCCGCATGCTGCAGGCGTGGGGACGTGGATAGGCGGTAGGAGCCCGGGGTCAGGGTCCTCGTCGAGGACTCTCCCCAATCGATGGGAATCGAAGTCACTCCGCAACGGCTGTCTTCTCCGCCCCCCGAGGCCGCGGCCGCCGAATCGCGCTTTCGCCGGTTTCTCGACGTCGCGCGCGGACGGCGCCGGCCTCTCCTCCAACTCCAGCACAACCCGGATCCGGACGCGCTTGCGAGCGCGTTCGCGCTGCGCCACGTCTGGAAGCGCGTGTTCCGCGTCGATCCGGTGATCGCGTTCACGGGCAGCGTCGGCCGCGCCGAGAACCGCGCCATGATGCGGTACCTGAAGATCGAGATTCGGCCGGCGTTCAAGGTGAATTACCGCCATCACGATCTCGTGATGACCGTCGATACCCAGCCGGGGGCGGGAACCTGCCGGCTGCCCGAGGGCGTCTTCGTCGACATCGTCGTCGATCATCATCCGAGGCTCCCGCGCCTCGTCGAGCCGACGCTCTCGATCCAGGACGAACACTACGGCGCGACCTCGACGTTGGTGGGGGAGATGTTGCTCAGCAACGGCGTCGTCGTCCCACAACGGGTCGCGACGGCGCTCGTCTACGGCATCCAGACCGACACGGCCGATCTCGCCCGCAACGTGTCGAAGCACGACGAGGAAGTTTTCGCCGCGCTGTATCCGCTGGCCGATCACAAGTTGCTCGGACGCATCCAGCGGGCCCGCGTGCCCGAGTCGTATTTTCGCGCGATCGAGTTCGGGTTGCGCGAGGCGCAAGTTCACGACTCGGCGATTTCGACGCACCTGGGCGAGATCGAACACCCCGACCTCGTCGCCGAAGTCGCGGATCTGCTATTTCGGCTCGAGGGGATGGCCTGGTCGTTCGTGACCGGCACGCACGCGCGCGTGCTCTATGCCTCGTTGCGCTGCATCGAGAAGGACGGCCTCGACGCCGGCGTCGTCGCGAATTTCGTGGCCCAGGGAACGCCCAAGGGCTCGGGAGGCGGCCACGAGACGTTGGCGGCCGCCCAATTGCCCCTCCCGCTCGGGCAAACGGGCGATGCGGCTCACGCCGCCGCGTTGGAACGATTCTTCACGGCGACACGTCCGAAGCGTTCGTCTCGACGCCCCCTCGCCCCGAGCCCCACGCCGCCGGCGCCCGTCACGTCAGGGTTGCCTGACAAGAACCCCGATTCACCGGCCGTCCCCCCGGTCCGACCTGATTCGTTCCGTCCCCGCAAGATCCCTCCACCGCCCGCTCCCCCGAATCCCGGCGAGACTTCCTGACATGGCACGTCCCAATTTTCTGAACCTGTCCGAAGACGACGCGGCGCTCGAACGAGCCCGCTATGTCGTGGTGCCCGAGCCGTACGACCGCACGGTCACGTACAGGAAGGGCGCGTCGCGAGGACCGCAGGCGATCCTCGAGGCGTCGACACAATTGGAATACTGGGACGAGGAGACCGGAACCGAGGCGTGGAAGGAAGGCATCCACACCGCCGACCCCGTCACGACCGCCGAAGCGCCCGACGTGCTCGCCAATCTGCTCGAGCCCAAGTGGGTCGAGTGGTTGGACGGCGGGCGGCGCGTGGTGGGGGGGCTCGGCGGCGAGCACAGCGTGACGCTCGGGCCGGTGCGCGCAACCGCGTCGGTCTTCCCGGATCTCGCCGTGCTCCACGTGGACGCCCATGCCGACGTGCGCGCGGGCTTCGGCGGCACCGAATACGGCCATGGGTGCATCTTCCGCAAGATCTGCGAGTACGCCCCCGTGACGCAGGTCGGCATCCGCTCGGCATCCCCGGGCGAGGCCGAGTTCTTGAAGGGCAACAAGCGCATCCGAACGTTCTGGGCGCACCAGTTGAGGAAGTCCCCCTCGCGCGCCGCGTGGATCGAGCAGGTGATGACCTCGCTCGGCGAGCCCGGTCGCCCGATCTTCTTCACGATCGACGTCGACGGGCTCGATCCGAGCATCATGCCGGGGACGGGGACGCCCGAGCCGGGCGGGCTCTCGTGGGTGGACATCACCGAGCTCGCGATGGCGGCGGCGCAGCGCTTCGACATCGTCGCGTTCGACGTCGTCGAGGTCATGCCCGAGAAGGATCGCATCCTCTCGGAGTACCTGGCGGCGCGGCTGGTCTACAAGATCATCAACTACATCGAGGCGGCCCGGCTCCAGAAGGCGGCGCGTCGAATTCGCTCGGCGGCCGGTGTGTAGCGTCGGACGCGGGCCCCGTCGCCCGATCGACCGATGACCGCGCGCGCCGATCCGCTGGCAACGGTTGCGGCGGCGCTCGCGAGGGCCGAGCACGCGCCTCCGGGCGATCCGTCGGTGCGTGCCGACCTCGAGACGGCGCTCGCAACCGTCGACGAGGTGCGAACCCGCGCGACGACCCCATTTGACGTGCGTCGGGCGCTCGCCTACCGCGCGGAGTTGCTCGATCGACTCGGGCGTCGTGCGGAAGCGGCGACGGCCTACGCCGAAGCGTTGATGCTCGACCTCGGCAACGGCGAAGAACTGCTCGACGGGTTGCGGGACCTGCTCGATCGCTTCGGCGCACTCGAGGCGGTCTTGTCGTTGGTTCCGAAGGCGATCGCCAAGCATCCCGGTCGTCGGTGGCAGTTCACGCCGCTGGCCGAACAGGCCGAGAAGCGACTGCAACTCGAACGGACGGCCGCGCTGTCGCCGTCGGATCTCGAGCGCGTCCGTCACGAGGTCGCGCGGCGACTCTCTTCGCTGCCGCCGTGCGATCACGGCGACGACCGTCGACCGATCGCGCGCGCCGTGGTGGCAGAACTGGGCTTCGACGTCCCGATCGTCCTGAAGTGGCTTGCCGATCTCGACGCCTGCTGCTGCGACTGCGCCGTTGCGAACGTGCGAGGGCCGCGGGAAGATCGTCGGGCGTGAAGACGACGCTCGCGCTCTGGCTTCTCGTTTCCGGCCTGCTCGTACCGAATCGAGGCAGCGCCGCCGAGCCGACTCCCATCCACATGACCGCCGGGCTGCTCGATCCGACTCCGGCCGTTCGTGCGGCCGCGGCGAAGGCGATCGGTGTCGCGGATCTCCAAACGGCGGCGCCCGCGATTCCGACGCTCGTAGAGGCGCTGGATGACGAGGCCCCCGCCGTTGCGAGGGCGTCCGAGGACGCGATCCTGGCACTCGCGCAGCGAGCGGCACCGATCGTCTTGAAGTGTCTGAGCGTCGTGCCGATGGTGGACGGCGCGAACGGCCTGGATGACGTCGTCGCCAGATCCGGTTTCCAATTGGCGCCGCGAAGCGTCGCGCAAGGCCTCGTCGGGCATGGGTCGAGCGACCGGGCGATCGCTTGGATCGCGGCGGCGATCATGGCCGGACCGCGCGACTCGGAGTGGTCATCGAAATTCGGGCTGCAGATGGTCGCGGTCGAGGCGGAGGCGGCAGCCGCAATCGAGACGGAGTCGGCCGCTGCGGCGGTCGCATCGATGGCGTTTCGAATCGTCCTGGACCGCGCGCGATGGCGGGGAGGGCCGCTCCCCGCGCTGACGGCGGTCGGCGGTCCGACCATGCTCGCCACGATGATCGCCGATTCGATGGCGCGGAATCGAGCCGCGTTCGCGGCGCGATTCGTCGCCTGGAGCGGCGTCGGCGATGCCGGAACGATCGAAGCACTCGGAGTAAACGTCGTGCGCTGGTTGGCCCAGGCGCCGATCGTCATGGCGTGGAATCACGAAACGGGTGCCTTCGTGCCGTCGATCGCGGCGCTCTCGCGGCTCGCCGCC
>JANNRO010000594.1:0-3198 GCA_031401505.1 Planctomycetia bacterium | reverse complement strand
GGCCTTGCGATCGACGAGACGACCCTTCATGGTCTGGAGACGGCAGGCGAAGTCCTTGATGCTGCGCGAAAGGACGTGGTGGAGGCCGGGCTTGCCGTTGGCCGTCGGCGGACCCTCGTAGAAGACGAAGGGCTTCTGGCCGCGTCGGGCCTCGACGCTTCGTTCAAACGTCTTCTCGGCGTCCCAGATCGCGAGGACCTCCTCTTCGAGGGGGACCAGCTTGTCGGGGCGTACGTCGTCGCGGAAAGGCATCGGTGAATCCGGGGTGACGGAGGATACCCGCGGATTCGGCGCCGCTTAGAACCGCCACGCGAGCGAGAACGCGACGTAGGCGGCCGGAGAACCGTCCACGCGCGCGATCGAGTCGGCGTTGCGGTCGGCGATCTCGAACTCGTGATACACGGTCATCCCCACGTCGAGCCCGAACGTGAAGCCCTTCGTCTTCTACGAGGGTCCGCCGACGGCCAACGGCAAGCCCGGCCTCCACCACGTCCTTTCGCGCAGCATCAAGGACTTCGCCTGCCGCCTCCAGACCATGAAGGGTCGTCTCGTCGATCGCAAGGCCGGCTGGGACACGCACGGCCTCCCGGTCGAGATCGCCGCCGAGAAGAAGCTGGGCTTCGAGGGCAAGGAAGCCATCGAGAAGTACGGCATCGCGAAGTTCAACGCCGTCTGCCGCGAGAGCGTCTTCGAGTACCTGAAGGACTGGGAGGCGATGACGCGGCGGACGGGGTACTGGGTCGACTTCTCGTCGGCCTACGTCACCTGCTCCAACGAATACGTCGAGTCGCTCTGGGCGATCCTGGCCGACTTCCACCGGCGCGGGCTCTTCTACAAGGGTCCGAAGATCGTCCCCTATTGCCCGCGCTGCGAGACGCCGCTCTCGTCGCACGAAGTCGGGCAAGGCTTCAAGGACGTCCAGGATCCGTCGGTGTTCGTGCGATTCCGCGGGCTCGCCGCCGATGGCGCCGAACTTCCCGAGTCGTTCCTCGTCTGGACGACGACGCCGTGGACGCTTCCGTCCAACGTCGCGCTGGCCGTCCATCCGGACGTCGACTACGTGAAGGTGCGCCTCTCCGAGGGAGACGGGAAGACGGAGGTCCTCTGGCTGGCCGAGGCTCGCCTCTCGGCGCTGAAGGCCAAGCCCGACGCCGTGGCGGTGCTCGAGCGGGTCAAGGGATCGACGCTGGTCGGACGCAGGTACCGTCGGCTGATCGACCTGTATGACGTCGCGGACACCCCGCTTTCGTTCACCGTGCGCCCCGCGACGTTCGTCACGACCGAAGACGGTTCGGGCATCGTCCACCTGGCGCCGGCCTACGGAGAGGACGATGCCTCGATCAGGCGACGGGACCGGCTTCCGACGCTTCATCCGGTGGACGGGCGCGGGCGGTTCGTCGCCGGGCCGCGGGCGTCGCTGGTCGCGGGCAAGTTCGTCAAGGACGCCGACAAGGACGTGCTGCGCCACCTGAAGGAGCAGGGGTTGCTCTTTCGCCACGAGACGCTGGTCCACTCGTATCCCCACTGCTGGCGCTGCGACACGCCGCTCCTCTACTACGCACGTGAGTCCTGGTATCTCGCCACCACGCGCTTTCGCGACCGGATGGTCGAGTTCAACGACCAGGTGACCTGGCATCCCCCGGCGACGGGCTCGGGCCGATTCGGCGAGTGGTTGAAGAACAACGTCGACTGGGCGATCTCCCGTGACCGGTACTGGGGCACGCCGCTCCCGATCTGGGTCTGCGACGGCTGCGCGCGTCAGGAGGCGGTAGGCAGCATCGCCGAATTGACGTCCAAGGCCGGTCGGCTCCCCGCGCCGCTCGACCTCCATCGTCCCTACGTCGACGAGTTGACGTGGGCCTGTGCGACCGCCGGCTGCGCGGGCACGCTCCACCGCACGCCCGAGGTCGCCGACGTCTGGTTCGATTCGGGGTCCATGCCGTTCGCACAGTGGCACGCCCCGTTCGAGAACCAGGCGCGCGTCGATCGCGAGGTGCCCGCCGACTTCATCGCGGAAGCCGTCGATCAGACCCGCGGCTGGTTCTACGTCCTGCTCGCGGTCTCGACGATGTACGCCGACAAGGCGCCTTTTCGCACGGTCGTGTGCAACGACATGATCCTCGACGGCAAGGGCAAGAAGATGTCCAAGTCGAAGGGGAACGTCGTCGAGCCGATGGGGCTCGTCGCGAGGCACGGTGCCGACGTCGTGCGTTGGCACGTGCTCGTCGCGCGCCCCGTCTGGCAAACGATGAAATTCGACGAGGCCGATCTCGTCGACGTGCGCAATCGCTTCTTCGGCACGCTCGCGAGCACGTACTCGTTCTTCGCCCTCTATGCCAACGCCGACGGGTTCACCTCGAAGGACGCCGACGCGCTCGCCTCGAAACGCCCGAAGGCGGTGTTCGATCGCTGGCTGCTCTCGCGACTCCATCGGCTGGTCTCCGACGTCAGCGACGACGTGCAGGGCTACGACACCTGCCGTGCCGGGCGCCATCTCGTCGAGTTCGTGACGGAAGACCTCTCCAACTGGTACGTCCGCCGCAATCGCCGCCGCTTCTGGAAGGGCGCGCTCACCGACGACAAGCGCGAGGCCTATGCGACGCTGCGCACCGTCCTCCTCACGGTGTGCCGCCTGACGGCGCCCATCGCGCCGTTCCTGGTCGACACGATCCATCGCGCGCTGCTCCTGGGCTCGGGCGCGTCGGGCGCCGCCGCAAGCGTCCATCTGGCGAACTGGCCCCGGGCGAAGGACTTCGCGGGCGACGACGACCTCGAGGCGGAGATGGCGTTCGTCCGCACGGTCGTGTCGCTCGGCCACGCGGCTCGCAACAAGGCGGGCGTCAAAGTCCGTACGCCGATCGCCGAGGTGCGCGTGTCGCGACCCGGGACCCCGGCGTCGGACGCCGGTGAACGCGCGTTCTTCGACGAGTTGATCCGCGACGAGCTGAATACCAAGCGCGTCAGCGACGGTGGCGTCGTAACGGGCGCCCGCAAGGCGTCGCTCAACAAGAAGGTGGCGGCGCCGCGGCTCGGAGCGATGACCGGCCCGGTCACCCTGGCGCTCGCCTCGCTCCGGAGTGCCGACGTCGCCGATCTCGAACGAAGGCTCCTCGCCGCCACGCGTCGCGATCCGGATGCCACCATCGAATTTCCGGTGGCCGGGACGTCGGTCCCGCTCGGCGCCGACGACTTCGTCGT
>JANNRO010000593.1:0-9940 GCA_031401505.1 Planctomycetia bacterium | reverse complement strand
TCGCTTCGCGCGGCCTCGCGAAATCGAGCCCGCGGATTCCGTGGTTCGAAGGTTCGAAGGATCGGAGTCGGAAACGAAGAGTCGAGGCGTCACTTCCAGCCGAAGAGGCCGAAGATCCACCAACTGAGGGCCGCGACGAGGGCGGCGGCGGGGATCGTGAGAATCCAGGCCCAGACGACGTTGCCGGCGACGCCCCATTTGACGGCGCGGAGGCCTCGCGTGCTGCCGACGCCGACGATCGCGCCCGTGATCGTGTGCGTCGTCGAGACCGGGATTCCGAATGCGGTCGCCCCGTAGAGCAGGAGCGCGCCACCGGTCTCGGCCGAAAAGCCGTGGACCGGCTGGAGTTTGCAGATTTTCTGCCCCATCGTCTTGACGATGCGCCACCCGCCGAGCAGCGTTCCGAGCCCCATCGCGGCGTGGCACGCGTAGACGACCCAGTCCGGCGGGACGTGGGCGCCCGCCGCCATGCCGAACGAGTTGCGGACCGACGGCGATGCGGTGAGCAGCACGGCGAAGATGATCCCCATCGTCTTCTGGGCGTCGTTTCCGCCGTGACCGAGGCTGTAGGCCGCCGCCGAAATCATCTGGAGCCTGCGAAAGGTCTTGCTGACCCGGGCCGGGGCCCATTTCCGAACGACCCAGTACGTGATCACCATGAGGACGAAGCCGAACAGCATGCCGAGGAGCGGCGCGACCACGATGAAGATGCCGATCTTGATCAACGCCGGAGCCTGGAGTGCGGCGGGCCCGGCGGCGACGAGCGCCGCGCCCGCAAAGCCCCCGACGAGCGCGTGCGACGACGACGAGGGAATCGCGGCCCACCACGTCACGAGGTTCCACACGATCGCGCCGACGAGTCCGGCCGTCACGATCGGGAGCGTGACCGCCCCGGGCTCGACGACGCCCTTTCCGATGGTCTTGGCCACCGCCAGGGGAAAGACGAGGTAGGCGATGAAGTTGAAGAACGCCGCCCACGCGACGGCCGCCTTCGGCGAGAGCACGCGCGTCGAGACGACGGTCGCGATGGAGTTCGCCGCGTCGTGCACGCCGTTGACGAAGTCGAACGCCAGGGCGATGACGATGACGATGACGACGACCCAGATTTCAGGCATTCTTGAGGACGATCCCTTCGATCGCGTTGGCCACGTCCTCGCAGCGGTCGGTGGACTCCTCGAGCTCTTCGATGATGTTCTTCCACTTCATGACGAAGAGCGGCTCGTACGCGCCGTCGAACAGCGTCGCGAGCGCGTGCTGCTCGATCTGGTCGCCCAGGTTCTCCTGGGTGTGGACGTCCCGGCACTTCTTGCGGACGAGGTCGGCGTCCTTGACCTTGCGCAGGTACGGCATCATCTCGACGATGATCCCGGTCGCGTGGACGAGGCAATCGGCCAGCCGCCGGGCGTCCTCGATCGGTTCCTTGATCTTGTAGAGCACGATGCGACTGACCGCCGTGTCGATCAGGTCGATGACGTCGTCGAGACGGCAGGCGATCTCGTAGATGTCCTCGCGCTCGAGCGGGGTGATGAAGGTCTTGTTGAGCCGCTCGATGACCTCGTGGGTGATCTCGTCGCCCACGTGCTCGATGTCCTTGATCCGCTTCGCGCGAAGGGGCAGGTCGTCGAACTTCACGAGGAGCTCCTGAAGCTCCTTGGCGCCCAGGTGGGAATTGGCCGCGGCCTTCTCGAAGAGATCGAAGAAGACCATCTCTTTCGGGATGAGTGAGAACATGAGCCGATCGTAGACGCTTTGTAAAGATTCCCGAAGCGGCGACCCGCACGACGCTTGCGGGCGCACGTGCGGCGGGGGACGATCCCGACGTGGCTGATGTCTCCCGTACCCTCGGACTGTTCCGCGGTCTCCTCGAAGACGGCGAAGCCCGGCCCGTCGTCGGCGCGCGCATCTCGTTCGAGGGCGAGGGCGAGCAGGCGACTTCGGGGCCCGACGGGGCGTTCGGGCTTCACATTCCGGCCGGTTCGGGCACCGCATTCCTCCGGATCTCGGACCGCACGCGAGAATATCGTGTCGTGGCCGCGCGCGACGACAGCGCTCGCGTCCGGATCGTGCTCGTGCCGCCCGACGGCGTTCCACTGCGCGTGTTGACGCCGGGTAGTTCGCCCGTGCCCCGTCGCTTCGGCTGGCAGGCGTTGCGTCGCACGGCGAACGGACTCGAGGCCGGACCCGTCGGTGAGGCGACCGCGCCCCGCTTCGCCGTGCGCGGGCTGACACCGGGGCGCTACGCGCTCGTCGTGTGGGCGGGGCCCTTCCTGCCGATCGTGCATGAGGGGGTCGAGATCGACGGCTCGATCTCGCTCGCGCTCGTCACGCTCGAAGTCTCGCTACGGGGCTCGTCGGTCGCGGGGCGCGTGCTTTCGCGAGATGGCGAGCCCAGGGCCGGCGCGCTCGTGACGGCGCGACCGGAGCGTTCGGGCATCGCGCTGCCTTCCGGACGCACGACGTGCCGAACCGACGCGGGCGGGCGGTGGCGCATCGAGGGCTTGCCGGCGGGGCGGTACACGCTGCTGACCGACGTGGGCGGGGGCGTACCGTCCGCGGAGATCGCGACCAGTCTGCTCGAACGCGAAGAGCGCTCGATGGATCTCGTGGCGTAGCGCATCGAAGGGGGTGAGGCCCGCGTCGGTCCGGCGATTCGAGACGAACGCCGACGGAACTCGACCGGCACGGCCCGGCCCGGCCCGGCGCGAAGCGGTCGTTCACGCCGGCGAGGCGCAAGCGGCCGCGTCGATCGTCGTGATCGTTCCCGCGCTCATCCGGAGTCGCACCGTGCCCAGGGCGGCGGCCTCCGGACTGTGCGTAACCATGACCACCGTCGTTCCGACTTCGCGGTTCAGGTTGCGGAGCACGGCGAGGATCTCGCGCGCGAGTTCGGGGTCGAGGTTGCCCGTCGGCTCGTCGGCGAGGAGGAGTGCGGGCCGCGTCACCATGGCGCGAGCGATCGTCGCGCGTTGCTGCTGACCCGCGGACAACTCGCGTGGAAGGTGGTTCGCCCTGTCGCCGAGGCCGACTGCGTCCAACGCCGCCCGCGCCCGGCCGTTCTTCTCGCTGCGCGCGACTCCCTGGAGTGCCAAGGGCAACGCGACGTTGGCACGGGCCGTCAGGTAGGGGATGAGGCTCTGGCTCTGCATCACGAAACCGACGTGATCGCGCCGAAATGCGGCCAACTCGGCGTCACCCATGCGGTGGATCGGGAGGTCTCGAAAATGGATCTCGCCCGATGTCGCGCTCAAGAGGCCGCCAAGTGCCAGGAGAAGCGTCGACTTCCCGGCCCCCGACGGACCCGCGATGGTCGTGAAGGAACCCGCCTCGACGTCGATTGAGACGTCGCACAACGCGTGGACCGGACCGTCGGCACGGTCGTACGTCTTCCAGAGGGAAGCGACTCGGATCAACCTCAGGTCTCCTGCATGCTCGAGAAGGGCTCGATCCGTGAGGCCGCACGCGCCGGAAGCCACGCGCCCAGGAGCGCGACGACGGCCGACGCGAGCACCGCGAACGCAAGCAAGCCCCAATCCGGTCGCACCCGCAGGCCCGCGACGTAGGGCCCGAGCCAGAGTGCGGCGGCCGTGCCGACGAGGAATCCCGCCACCCCGCCGACGACGCCGAGGAACAACGCCTTCGAGAGGAACAGTCCGTAGACGGATCTCCTCGGCGTTCCGATCAGACGGAGAATGCCGATTTCACGTCGACGCTCGTTCACGTTGGCCCACAGGTAGTTGCCGATCGATACGGCACCCACGAGCAGCACGATGACGAGGAACGCGAGGGAGATCCTGCGCATCAGGCGATTCGTCTCGAGTTGCGTGGACACGATCTGCCGGATCGTCGTGACCCGCGTGTCCGGCAGGATGTTGCGCAACTTTCCGAGCAGGCCGTCCGAGATCGCGTTACAGCAACCCATGACCTCGATCACGCTCACCTGGTTCGGCGCGCCCACCATCGACTGCATCGTGCGCAGATGCACGAACACACGGTCATCGTCCACCGTCCCCGTCGAAGGGAGAACGTGCGAGACCCGGAGCGAGCGTTCGAGCACCCGGAGCACGCTCCCTTGCGTCACGCCGAGCCGCACCGACGCCTCGGCCCCGACCAGGCACTCCGCTTCGAGCAGGGCGGACACGGGCTTGCGTTTCAACCGCTCGTCCTCGTACCCGTGCGACACGTTGAGATCGGGATCGCAGGAGAGTTTCAACTCCTCGCCTCCGACTCCGCCGATCTGCCACGCGGGCTTCGAAGCGATTTCGTTCGACGGCAGGATGCCGGTCAGTACGACATCGCGGTCGCCGATTCGGGTGCGGCGGGTGAGCTTCGGCGAGAGATTGTCCAAACCCGGCAGCGCCGATGCCACGATCCGATCGACGTACTCCTCGGGGAAGGTGGAGGCGTCCACGTCCGCCGTGTAGTAGTCGTCCGCCGATGCTCCCTGAGGCAGCACGAGGATGTTCGCCCCGAGGTTGTCGAGTTTGACCGCGACGGCCACCTCCGACGCAGCCGTCACGGCGCGGATCGCGACCACGACGGCGATCCCGAGCGTGATCGCGAGAAGTCCCGACGCCAGTCGCGAACGGCGGTGACGGATTTCCTCCCATGCCAGACCGAGGATCACGCGAACGCTCGGATCAGTGCGCTCACTTGCAGCGTCCGCCCGGGCAGCACTCCTCGACGAGCTTTTTCGTCGCGTCGACGAGACTCGCCGGGTCCGGCGTCGAGTCGAACGTCGCCGTCCGCTGCCCACGCGCGTTCACCACGATCGTGACGGCGGCGGCGACGTCCGCGTCGATGCTCATCTCGCGCCGGAATCCCGCCTCGCGATCGGCGACGAGGTCCACGACGATCGTGACTGCCTTGCCCTCGAGCCGTTTCACCGCGGCATCGCACGCCTCGACGGCGGCCACGCGGCCCGGCGTTTTCTCCGTCGCGAACACGAGGAGCACGGCCGATTTCTGGTCCAGGGCGCCCAGATACGCGGCCTTCGCCGGGCTCGGGACCATCTTCGCGAGCTGACCCGCCGTGACCGCGCCGGGTTTCGTCGCGGCCGCCGCGACCCCGTTCGATGCGATCACGAGGATGAGCGGCACCTGAACGCTTTCGAGGCGATACCGCTTGACGACCGGTGCGCTCGAGGCCGCCGTGCGGTCCAGTTCGATGACGACGGCGTCGACGATCTTCGCCGCGTCCTCGCTGACGCGGCGGGCAAGCTCGATCCCCTTCGACTTCGCCTCCGTGACGAGGAGAAAAACGGGATGCCCCGCCGTCGTCGCCGCTCGAACGTCGTCGGCGACGTCGGCGCTCGCGCAGGGGACGCAGAACATCGCGATCAGTGCGATCGCGAGGAGCGCGGAGCCTCTCGTCGGATGCGCTGCACCGCCGACCCGATATCGCCGCGCACCTCGTTCGGCCGGCCCGGTCCCACCGGGAACGCGGAGGCGGCGTCGCCGGATCGACACATCGCCGACGGCATCCTCAGGGTCCGGAGTCGATCGGTCCGCGGCGTTCACGAGGACGAAGGCATGCGGGACGCGCGGCACGCGATTCTCCAAGAAATAGACACACGTCGATACGTAGGAGCCTAGGGAGCCCGTCCGGGTCTGTCAACGGGGGAAACGGTGCCGATCATTTCCCGTCGGCCTTGCGGCGCGCGGCGATCTGCTGCTCGAGCGCGGTGATCTGCTGTCGCTCGGCGTCGGTCGGTGTCCGTTCGAGCGCGGCCTTGAGATCGGCCGTCGCCTCGTCGTAGCGCCCGAGCGCGGTCTCGATCGCCGCGCGCGTGATGCGCGGGGTCGCGAGCAGCGGTGCCATCGTCGTCACGACGTTCATGTCGGCGAGCGCCGCGTCGAACTCGAGGCCTTGGTAGTGCGCCAAGGCGCGTGTGTTGTAGGCCGAGACGAAGTCCTTGCGACGCTCGATCGCAGCGGTCGCGTCGGCGATCGCACCCGAAACGTCGCCACGCCAACGCTTCAATTCCGCACGTCCCGCGTAGCCGCGCGCGTCGTCCGACGCGAGTCGGATCGCCGCGTCGAACGCGGCCGCCCCCCGCTCGAAGACGGCTTTCGCCCCCGTGCGGATTGCCACGCCCATCCACGCGCTCCCGAGCCCGAGTCGCGCGTCCACGTCGAGCGGTGCCATCGTCACCGCGCGCTCGAGCATGTCGGCGGCCGCCGAGAACTCTCCCTTCGCGAGCGATTCCTCGCCGCTGGTCCGGACCGAGATTTCGGCCGGTCTCGCGCCATGGGCTCGCTCGAGCCGATCGAGTTGCTCTTTCGCGTCCGTCACGTCCTTCAGCGCTTTCGCGACCGTGCGGGCCTCGATCCAGGCGAAGTACGCCCGCAACGGATCGCCCGCCTTCTCGGCGGCCCTCCCGAGCAGACGCCACGCCTCCAGCGACGTCGGATCCTCGGCGACGACGACCTCGAGCGCGTCCACGGCATCCTGTGGCTTGCCGGCGTCGAGCAGCGCCTTCGCCGCGCGCGCCTTTTCGCTGCTCGATCCCTGGACGACGCGGCCGGAAAGCCGCCGTGCCTCCGCGCTCGCCGCCTCGACCCGTGCGTCGTCCTTCGGCGCGGCAGCCAGGAATTCCCGCCACGCCGCGAGCGCTTCGTCGTCGGGCCGGGACGCGCTCGCACGAGCGAGCAGGTGGAGCGCGTCCGCCGATCGATCGCCGAGCGCGCGCGCACGTCGCAGTTCGACGAACGCATCGTCGAGTTTCTTCTCGGCGAGATACGACTCGCCCAGCCGCCGGTGCGGCGCCGGTTCGTAGGGCGCCGTCACCGCCGCGCGACTCCACGCCGCGCGAGCGCCGTCGCGATCGCGCTCGGCCATCGCGTCGGCCGCCGCCGTCTCTCGCGCGGCCGCGGCCGACAGCGTGACCTTCGCTGCCGCGGCCTCGGCGTCGAACGCCGCAAGCGTGGCGCCCAACGACTCCGCGCGGGCGCGCAGGACGTCGGCCTGCGCGCCGCGTCCGGTCGACGCGAGGAACGTCGCCGCCGCGAGCGCGAGCGCCGCGTCGCCCTCGCGACCCGACCCCGTCGCCAGCGCCACGACGCAGTCCGGATCGAGGGATCGGATGCGCGCCGCGCCGGCGATCCCGCCGCGCGTGTACGTCAGGCGATCCGCCGCCGCGTCGGTCACGGTCACCGTGAACGGTTTGGACCCGTACTCGCGCATCGTCAGCGTCGCCGACTTGCCCATCCGCGACCGGAATTCCGCCGAGACCGTCTCGATGAGGAACCCGATCCGCTCCACCGATGCCTGGAGCGCGACCAACCGATCCCGGAACGGCTCCGCGAGCGGACCGCGCTGCGCGACCTCGACGAGCCGCCGGGCCCGTTCGCCGTCGCCGGCCCCGGCCGCGACCAGCGCATCGCCGACGACCCGGTCGAGATCGGGCGCCAACTCTCGGCGCCGCGACACCGCGCCGCCCGCCCGATCGGTCGCGTCGGACACGCGGGCCTTCGCGCGCGCCAGCAACTCCGGGTCGCCCAGCGCCTTGATCCGATCGAGCGCGGCGTCGACGGCGCCCTGCTTCTCGGGCTCACCCGCCGCGTCGAGCGCGTCGCGCATCGACGTGTAGACCGCCTCGGCTCGCTCCTTGACCTGGCCCCGCAATGCCTCGACTCGCACCGCGGCGTTGGTGAAGGAGAGCGCCTTCGGGAACCGGTCCACGGCCGCGAGCGCCGCGCCGATCTCCTCCGACTTCAGGAAGCGCGCGACGTCGGACGCCGCGGTTTCGGCGCGCCTCGCGGCCTCGGCCTCGATCTCGCGCACGAACTGCTCGCGCGCCGCGCCGGCCCGCATCGCCACGTCGTTCCCACCGAAGCGGGCCTCGATCGCGCGAAACTTGTCGATCGCGCCCCGCGGGTCGTCGTCGCGATGGGCCATTTGGTAGGCGAGCGCGGCATCGAGTGCCTCGGTGCCGGGATCGACGATCCTCGAGCCGCCGGTCGGCGTCAAAGACGACGCGGCCGATCGGCGGACGGGACCCGGGTCCGACGCATCGCCGACCGGCTGGTCGGCTACCGGCATCGCGCTCGGCTCGTCCCCGCCCCGACCGACGACGGAGTACCCCGCGATCGATACGACGGCGACGCCCGCGAGCGCGATCCACTGGTACAGGCGCGATCGGGTCGCGGCCGCCGATGGCGGAGGTGCCATCGACGGATGGCGGGGCGCCCGCGCGGCCGGGACGTCGTCGTCGAGGGGAATCGTGTCGGTGTGAACCGGGGTCCTGGTGTCGACGTCGCGCGGCGACGGGTTCGCCGCCGACGAGTTGAAATCGATGACGAACTCCCGGGCAGCGTCGGGCGCCAGCCCGTCGAATCGCCCCGACGAGAGATCGGCGATGAGTCCGCGGATCGCCGGGTCGGAGAGTCGCTCCGGGCCGACGAGCCTCGCCAGGAAATTGGCGGCGCTGCGGGCCGTCTCGGCCGGGTCGAAGCGGCCCGGGCGCAAGGCCCTCAACACCTCGATGGCCGGCAGCGACACGGTCCCGTCGGGACCCAACAGCACGAGTGACGGATCGGGGAACGGGGCGGCCAATCCGAGCGCCTCGACCGACCAAAGCGCATCGGCGACACGCTTCGCCGTCGCGACGGCGTCGGCCGGTGCCAGATGGCCTGCGTTCGCGAGCCGCTCGTCGAGCCGGATGCCTTCGGGAACGGGGACTACCGCCGCATAGGCACCGTCGGCGCCCGCGGCCTCACGTACCGCGATCCAGCCCGTGCGAGTCAACCGACGACCGTTCTCCATCGCCTTGACGAACGCGTCGACTTCGGCGGGCGAGTCGCGTCGAGACAGCATGCAGGCGTGGACGAGAAACGTCTCGCCGTCGATCGCGCGCCGCGCGAGATAGACCGGATACTCGGGCGTCCCGCCCGCGAGGCGAACGATGTCGAGCCCGGCGACGCGGGACGGCAGATCCTCGCCGCGCCGCGCGTCTTCCACCTCCGCCTCCGGGAGGGCATCGGCCTCGGCGAGCACGTCGAAGACGTCGGCATCGATGCCGAACGCGCGGTACTCCCCGCAACGGGCGTCGGCCACGGCCAACTCGTCGTCCGAGACGAGCCGGCGTGCGCGGACGGATTCGAGCAGACGTGTGCGTGCGGCGTTCAACGGTCGACGCGTCCGTGAGTCGGGGGATGAAACTCGATCGATGCCGGAAAAATGGGACCGCAACCAGCAGTGCCGCAACGAGCCGTGCCGAAACGAAAACGGCGGGCCCGCCCGTCGCCGGATGGGCCCGCCGCGGGAGTCGACGGGGACCCTACCCGAGCAGTCCGCTCAACTGTTCGAGAGCCGCGAGCAGTTCCTCGATCGAGGCGCCGAATTCCGGGATCGGGCACTCGTCGGGATTCCAGAAGCCCTCGCCGTCGTCGGGCAGCGGCGGAAGTTCGGGCAACTCGCCGTCGCCCGGAAGCGGGGGGAGGCCCTTCCCATCGCCCGGGAGCGGAGGAAGTCCTTTGCCGTCGCCGATTTCGCCGCCATCGGGACAGGGAGGAAGGTCGCCACAGTCGTCCGGAGGCGGCGGGCACTTCGGGTCGTCGGGCAGCGGCGGAAGACCCGGCAGTGGCGGAAGTCCCGGCAGCGGGGGCAGGCCCGGCGGGCCACCCTTGCCGCCGCCCTTACCACCACCCTTGCCGCCGCCCTTCCCGTTGCCACCGTTCGGGGGGGGAGGACCGCCAGCACCAGGCAACCCCGGCAGCGGTGGGAGACCCGGAATGTTGCCGATGCCGGGAAGCGCGCCCATGCCGCCACCCGCGCCGCCTCCCGGGAGCCCCGGGATGATGATGATGATGATGATCGGCCCACCGCCGAAGCCGGGGATGGCGAATCCGGGGACCGCCCCATTCCCGCCGCCACCTGCTCCACCGCCTTTGGCCCCGCCACCGATGCCGGGAACTCCGGGCTTGCCTCCCGCGCCGCCGTT
>JANNRO010000592.1:0-2206 GCA_031401505.1 Planctomycetia bacterium | reverse complement strand
GCATGCGATCACGCACCGCGATCAGGGAGAGCAGCACGGGGCGCAGGAGCCACGTCGCGACCGCGAGCGCGAGGAGAGCGGTCCCGATGGAGATCCAGAGCACGGTCCGCTCGCCCGATGCCGCCTCGTCGATGGCGCCCTTCTCCTGGATGTTCACCCGGCGATTGAGAATCGACTGCGCCTCTTCCACGGCGAGGCGGTGCGCTCGAAAGGCCGGAATCAGGGCATCGAGCGCGACGATCGCGCGTCCCTGGTCGACCGGCGTGGTTTTGAGCAGCGGGAGCACGTTGCTGGTGAGGCCCGAGAGGCACTCGTCACCGGCAACCTTGGCGTCACGAAACAACTTGTCCCGGAGCCCCAAGCCGCGCTCGACGGTGTTGAGCTGCCAGTACGACTGCTTCTCCCGGTAATCGGCGAGCGACTTCTCGGCGCGTTCGAGCGCGATGGCCCGCATCTCCGCCGACATCGTGATCGTGGCCTCCAGCACGTAGAACATCGCGGGACCGAGGAACAGTCTCGGGGGCGCAATCTCGGTCAACAGTTCCTTGTCGTTCGCGATGCCCGCGTACCGCTCGCCCCCGATCCGCACGTCCGCCAGCGTTCGGTGTCCGGTCCAGATCACCCCCGCAAAGCCGAGCAGCGCCACGGCCCCGACCGCCAGGAGCCGCTGTCGGAACGTCAGATCGGCGACGTGCATGAAGAACCTCCCGCCGCAGGCGGGCGGTGAGCCCGGAACGGCGGATGAAGTCTAGTCGCGACGGGCCCGCGAGGCCCAGCGGAAGCCGCGCGCAGCGCAGGCGAACCTCGAGCATGCAAGCGTGCCGTCCTTGACGCGACGGCGATCTGCTTGCGCGCGCGTGGGGGAACACCGACGGGGTCCCTCGCCGTTCAATTCCCTGTCTCGGCACTCGCCTCGATGGCCGGATTCGAACGCGATCAGGCATCCCTCTCGACGCCGCGAAGCAGGGATCGACGACCGACCACCCCCGTCACTTTCCGGGCGTGCATGGGATCGGCAACGCATAGACTGCCCGCCACTCCAAGGAAGTCCGTCATGAGAACGCTCGCCTCGCTCCTCGTCACCGCGGCTCTCCTCGTCCACCCGGTGCAAGCCGATCCTGTCGCCGATCCGCTCCCGTCATGGAACGACGCCGGCTCGCAGAAATCCGTCGCCGAGTTCGTCGAACGCGTGACCAAGGAGGGCTCGTCCGACTTCGTCCCCCCGGCCGAGCGGATCGCCGTGTTCGACAACGACGGCACGCTCTGGGCAGAACAGCCGATTTATTTCCAGTTCTTCTTTGCGCTGGACCGCATCAAGGTGCTCGCCCCCTCGCATCCGGAGTGGGTCGAGCAGGAGCCGTTCGCCTCGATCCTCCGGGGTGATCTGAAGAGCGCGCTGGCCGGTGGCGAAAAGGCGATCCTGGACATCGTCCTGGCGACCCACGCGGGCATGACCACCGAGGAGTTCGAGCGGATCGTCAAGGACTGGATCGCGACCGCCCGGCATCCGAAGTCGAAACGCCTCTTCACCGAGATGGTGTACCAGCCGATGGTCGAACTGCTCGGCTACCTGCGGACGAATGGTTTCAAGACGTACATCGTCTCCGGTGGCGGCGTCGAGTTCATGCGTCCGTGGGTGGAGCGGGTCTACGGGATTCCGCCCGAGCAGGTCGTCGGCAGCACCGGCAAGACGAAGTTCGAGTTGCGGGACGGGAAGCCCGTGATCCTGAAGCTTCCGGCGATCGACTTCATCGACGACAAGGAAGGCAAACCCCTCGGCATCCAATCCCGGATCGGCCGTCGCCCGATCGCGGCGTTCGGCAACTCGGATGGCGATCTGCAGATGCTCCAATGGACGGCCGCCGGCAGCGGCGCTCGCTTCTGCCTCTACGTCCACCATGACGACGCCGACCGCGAGTGGGCCTACGACCGCCAGTCGCACATCGGTCGCCTCGACAAGGGCCTCGACGAGGCGAAATCGAAGGGCTGGACGGTCGTCAGCATGAAGAGCGACTGGTCGACCGTCTTCCCGAAGTAGCAGCGTCTTCCCGAAGCGGGGGGTCACGGTCTCGGGACGGCAGGCGGGGGGGTGGGGGCCCCCGCGCGGAATCGGGTCCGGGGCCCCCACCGACCGCCCCCAGACCCCCCGCGCAACGAGCCCCCCGCGCGGGCCCCGCGGTTAGGGGAAAAAAAAAGGGCCCCCCCC
>JANNRO010000591.1:0-15063 GCA_031401505.1 Planctomycetia bacterium | reverse complement strand
CCCAGCGCCACGCGCAGCCACGTCGCCCGCGATCGGGGTGGGACGAAATTCGGGGGGGCGGAATCGGGGGGAATGGGGTGGGGGCGACGGGGGAGGGGCCCCTGCGCGCGGGGCGGGGTCACTTCGCGGGTTTCGCGTCCTCGGTCGCGTCCCGCCACGGAATGTCGAGCACCAGGCGAACCTTGTTGCCCGTCTCGTTCCAGATCACCTCGGTCATGTAGTGTTTCATCAGAAGGATGCCGCGGCCGTGGAGGGCCGACGTGTCGCCCAGCCGCCGCGTCTCCTCGATCGTCGCGTGCTCGAACCCGCGCCCCTCGTCGACGATCGTCCAGACGGCCTTCGTGCGCCCGTAACTCGCGTCGATGCGCACCTTGCGCGTCCGGAACCGGGGGTCGAGGCGGCGACGGTCGATGATGCGCGAGATCGTCCCGTCGTCGGCCAGCGCCTTCGTCTTGTCGTCGAAGTCGATCTCGAGATTGCCGTGCTCGACCGCGTTGGCCAGCGCCTCGTAGAGCGCCAGCTTCGCCTCCGTGATCGGGACGTCGCTCCCCGGATAGTGGAGGCGCAGCTCCCGGCCGAGGAACGCGACCACGGTCGAGAGCAACTTCGGGTCGCTCCCGAACTCGAGTGCCGTGTGCCGTTCCACGAGGAAGGGCAGCGCACTGCGGGTGTCGGCCTCCTCGCGGATCGCGCCGCGGATTCTGTCCACGACGAAGCGGATCTCCTTCACGTCGAAGGGTTTCGAGAGGAAGTTGACCGCGCCGAGTTCGAGCGCCTTCTCGGCGACCTCGGGCTCCTCGACCGCGGACACCACGACCACCGGCACGTGCGGGTCGAGTTCTCGGATCGCCTCGAGCGCCGAGAGCCCGTCGAGTCGCGGCATGTCGACGTCGAGGAAGATGAGGTCGGGGCGCAGCCGTTTCGCCTGGTCGACCGCGTCCTGGCCGTCGGCCCCGAGCGCGATGTCGAAACCCTGACGTTCGGCGACCGCTGCGAGCACGGCTCGGCTGCCGAGGTCGTCGTCGACGACCAGCGCCAGGGGTCTCGCGCGCGGCTCGGTCGTGCGATTCACGGGAGGGCTACGACTTGCGCGACAGGGCGGCGTGCGACACGCGCGATGCGTCGGCGGCGTCCTTCGCGAGGGCGGCACTCTCGTTCGCGGTCCTCTCCTTCGCGGTCCTCTCGTTGGCGGCGGTATGGGCCGCGTGTGTCGCCGCGTTCCAGTCTTCGACCTCGCGGCTGATTTTCATCGAGCAGAACTTCGGCCCGCACATCGAGCAGAATTGAGCCGTCTTGAAGACGTCCTGCGGCAGCGACTCGTCGTGCATCTTCCGCGCCGTCTCGGGGTCGAGCGACAACTCGAATTGACGGTTCCAGTCGAAGTCGTAGCGGGCCTTGGAGAGGGCGTCGTCGCGGCGTCGCGCCCCGGGCCGATGGCGCGCGACGTCGGCCGCATGGGCCGCGATCTTGTAGGCGATGATGCCCTGCTTGACGTCCTCGGCGTTGGGCAGCCCCAGGTGCTCTTTCGGCGTCACGTAGCAGAGCATCGCGGCACCGGCCCACCCGGCCATCGCGGCGCCGATCGCGCTCGTGATGTGGTCGTATCCCGGCGCGATGTCGGTGACGAGCGGGCCGAGCACGTAGAACGGGGCTTCGTCGCAGACCTTCATCTGCCGCTCGACGTTCATCGCGATCTGGTCCATGGGCACGTGGCCCGGACCCTCGACCATCACCTGGACGTTTTTCGCCCACGCGCGGCGGGTCAACTCTCCGAGCACGTCGAGCTCGGCGAACTGCGCCGCGTCGCTCGCGTCGTGGAGGCAGCCCGGGCGCAGGCTGTCGCCGAGCGAGATCGTGACGTCGTAGCGCGCGAGGATGTCCATCAACTCGTCGTAGTGCGTGTAGAGCGGGTTCTGCTCGTGGTGGTGGAGCATCCATTGGGCGGTCAGCGAGCCGCCGCGCGACACGATGCCCGTCACGCGACCGGCGACGAGCGGCATGTGCTCGATCAGGATGCCGCAGTGGAGCGTCATGTAGTCGACGCCCTGGAGCGCCTGCTCGATGATGACCTTCTTCAACCCCTCCCACGTCAGATCCTCGGGACGGTCGACCTCTTCGAGCGCCTGATAGATCGGTACGGTTCCGATCGGCACCGGCGAGCCGCGCAGGATCGCCTCGCGGATGCCGACGATGTTCCCGCCCGTCGAGAGATCCATCACCGTGTCGGCGCCGTGCTTCAAGCACACGGCCAATTTTTCCATCTCGCCCTCGACGTCGCCCACCACGGCCGAGTTGCCGATGTTCGCGTTGATCTTGCACGTCGCCCCGATGCCGATCGCCATCGGCTCCAACTCGGGGTGGTTGACGTTCGCCGGGATGATCATGCGTCCGCGCGCGATCTCGGACCGGACGAACTCGGGATCGAGGCTCTCGCGCGCCGCCACGTACCGCATCTCTTCGGTCACGACCCCGTCGCGCGCGTAGCGCATCTGCGTCGGGATCGGATGCTTCTCGCGCGCGACGAGCCAGGAGGTGCGGAGCGCCATGGGAGAACCTCGTTCGGGGGCGGAGTTGCCCGGAGGACTTGGCCGGGGAGAAGGGGTCGCGATTCTACGGGCGCGCGGCGGTAGTGCGGCGGACGGCGCCGGTCGCTCCGGGCGGTCATGCGATCACTTGACCGACGGGGCCCGCGTCCGCGCGTCGAGCACCTTCGAAAGCGCTTCCGCATCGCGGCGCGCCGCTTCGCGCTTCATGTCGTCGGGCACGAGGCCCGCGGACGACTCCTTCAGAATCCGCTCCGACGCTCGCCGCGCGAGGCGGTACCAGGTGTCTTCGTGCCCCGGCAGTTCGAAGCCGTAGAGGTACTGGAGATTGTAGAAATACGTGTCCATGTAGGCGCCGTCCGTCAGGTCGAACGCCCGGAGGTAGTTCGCCTCGGCCTTGCCGAGATCTCGCACGTCGAGCCAGTAGTGCCGCATCAATGCCGCGTCGTTCAGGATCGCGGCGTAGTTCCAGCGTTCTCCGAACGACAGGTCGGCGACGTCCTTGGGAATCGCCGCGACGGCCTCCTCGTAGAGTTCGACCGAGCGCACAAGGAGGCGCTCGGCGGCGGACGGCGTTCCCTCGGCGAGTTGCTGCGTGCGTCCCTCCGCACGCCACGCGTACGTCGATACGACCTCGCGGAAGCGAAAGCCCAGGTCGTTGCGATAGGCCGCCGAGCGCCAGGGGTCGCCCGTCACGGCGTGGAAGAGGGTCGCGAAATCGCGGTCGAGCGCTTCGCAGTCGTCGAACGATGCAATCGGGCGATGCTCGCGCCAGAGCGCTTCGACGGCGTCGACGACTTTTCGATCGGTCGGCGCCGCGGCGAGTGCCGCGTGCTCGTGCGCCGAAGCGTCCGCATGTCGATCGTGGCGTCGAAGAAGCCCCGCCAGCACGACCCATGTTCGAGGGGAGCGCCGCACGACGCCGGTCGCTTCCTTCGAGTCGAGCAACGCGAGCGCGGACTTCGATCCCTCGTGGACATCGAGCCACTCGGCGGTTGCGCGGAGCACGACGGCGCACGACGGGTACTTCGAGTACAGCGATTCGAGTACGGCGCGATCGCCCTCCACGGTGCCGCCGAGCAGGCTGCGCAGGCCCGCGAGCGCCCGCTCGCCGACCGCCTCGTCCGCCGCGACGACGGCCCGTTCGTACGCAGACCGGGCACCGACCCGATCGCCGAGGAGATGGCGCGCGTACCCGAGTTCCAACGCCGCGACGGGATCGCCGCCCTCGACGTCGTTTTCGGCGAGGGTCTTCTCGGCTTCCTTCAGAATCCCGGTGTCCGGCGGATTCTCGAGTCGCGCGCGATGAACC
This sequence comes from Planctomycetia bacterium, assembly GCA_031401505.1. Taxonomy (GTDB): domain Bacteria; phylum Planctomycetota; class PLA2; order PLA2; family JAEUHO01; genus JANNRO01. The sequence continues at coordinate 11,208 of JANNRO010000591.1, read as the reverse complement.
AGCGCGATCCCGGCCTCGCGTCTGAGGGCCGCATTCCCGGGCCAGAGCGGCTTCGTGCGCTCGATCGCGTCGTCGAGCAGGTTGGGCTCGTCGAGCCGGGTCGACGTGACGAGCAGCGCGGTCAGCGCGTCGGCGTCGCCCGCGTCCCTCTCCAGTCGGTCGCACGCCTCGAGTCGAATCGCGCGCGGGTTGACGTCCGACCGGCCGCGAGCCGCCAACGATGGCCGAGGCGGCGACACGGGGACCGGGGCCGCGACCGGTCCCAGGATCGGACTCGAAAGGGCGCGAAGGAACGCCTCGAGGTCGGCCTTCTCGAGACCCGTCAGATGCAGCGCCGAAATCTCGGGCGCGACGCCCTCGATCGTCCGACCGCCGAGGTCATAGTGCTCGATCACGTCACGCAGCGTCGAGGCGCTTCCGTCATGGAAGTACGGCGCCGTGTGCGCGACGTTGCGCAGGCTCGGCGTGCGGAAGCGCCGTTTGTCTTCGGGACGCCCGGTCACGGCGAAGCGACCGAGGTCCGCGTTGTCTGCAATCCCGGCCCCCGTCGCGTGGAATTCGAAGTCGCTGAACGCCGCCTCGGCGGGGCGAATCGAGTGGCACCCGGCGCAGCCGCCCTTCGTCCGGAACACTTCGTAGCCTCGGCGCGCCTGGGCCGAAAGCGCCGCGTCGTCCTTGCCGAACCACCACGCGTCGAACGGGGCGTCGCCGGCGAGCAGCGTCCGCTCGAACGACGCGAGCGCGTGCGCCGCACGCCGCAACGTGATGGTCGGCGTGCCGAAGGCCGCCTCGAACAGCGGCGCGTAGGCCTCCTCCTCGCGAATGCGTTCGACGAGGAGTTCCTCCGTCATGTCGAGTTCGGTGACGGCGAGCAGCGGCCCCTCCGCCTGTGCCTCGAGCGAGACGGCGCGTCCGTCCCAGAAGAGCGTCGGCGCGATCGCCGCGTTGACGAGCGAGGGCACGTTGCGCGGGCCGACCTGATTGCGCACGCCCACGGCTTTCGGAAGTCGGTCGCCGAACGCCAATTCCGGATCGTGACAGTGCGCGCACGACTTCGAGCGATCGCGCGAGAGCGACTTCTCGAAAAAGAGTTTTCGCCCCAGCGCGATCTTCGCCTCGGTCGGCGGATTGCTCGGCGGGATCCAGGGCGCCGGCAGGCCTCGGGGCACGACCAACTGCCCGTCCTTCCATGCGGAGATCAGGGTGGCCGTCGGATCCGGTTCCCGTCGATCGTTCGGGCCCGCGGACACCCATGCCGCCGTCGAGACGACACAAGCGACGAGCAGGGACGTGGGCGCGCGGCGCATCACTTCCACCGGAACGGCAGCCGCCGCATGCGCGCGGCCAGCGCGGCCGGCACGAGCAGGCGATCGTCGCTCGCCTCGAGGTGGGTCGTCAGGTCGTCGGCCTCTCGGACCAGATCGGCCGCGGCGTCGGCCTTGCCCGCGGCCGACAACTCCTTCGCCCGCGAGCGCAGCGTGTCGGCCTCGCGGCGCCGCGCACTCGTGTCGGCCGTCTCGGGGTCGCCCGGCGCCTTCAACCGCTCGCGGTCGTAGACGATCTCGGGGCGCACCTCGAACCAATGATCCCGCTTCGTGACGGGGTCGGTGACGGGGCCGCCGCGCGTCACCTCCGGACGGTGGGTCCACGCCTTCACCTGGAGTTCGCCCGCCTCCGCGTCGACGAACGCGCGCGAGACGCCCTCGGCCTTCGTGACCTCGAGCGAGTAGGCGCGCGAGAGCGTCAGGGGGCGACTCGTGTCGGGCCCGACGAACGGGCCGTAGCCCACGACGAGGAGCGCCGGTGCCGTGACGGACAGCGTGACCTCGACGGCGTAGGTTGAGGCCGCGGAGCGCGAGAAGCCCTTCGCTCGATCGGCAAACGCGCGGCCGTCGGCCGCGAACGCGTCCCCCGGCAGGACGAGCAACTGCACCGCGTCGAACGCCGAGTAACTCGTCGGCGGTTCCTCGTACCGGAGCGTCAGGATGCCCGGAATCCCGGGCCTCGTCGGCGCGACCCGCAGGAGTCCGAACCCCAATACGGCGGTCCCGGCGTCGTCGAGCCAGGCCTTTTCGTCCTTCCGGGACGGGGGGGGGCGATCGGCGCCGACGATCGGCGCGGTGCTCGGTCCGAAGGTCGCCAGGGCCAAGACCAACGCCGTGCCCGCGAGGCGAGCGGCGCGGGCGGGGGTGCCGCAGCGGAGGGGGCGGCGGGGGAGGACCGGGGGCGGTACCACGTCCCGATTGTACGCAGCACGGGACTCTTGACTCCGGAGGGCGTCCTCTTCACACTGCGTTCGCTCGGGAGGGCCGCGTCCATGGTTCGCAGCACGTTTCGCGCTTCGATCTGTCTCGTCCTGCTGGCCATGACGGCGGGTCTCGCCGACGCACGCGGTGGCGGCGGCGGTGGCAAGGGTGGTGGTGGCGGCGGGCGTCGTCGCGCGTCGAAGAACGCGAAGTCCGATTCGCAGTCGGCCGCGATTCTCGATGCCGCCGTGCGGCGCGACAACCTGCGTCGCTCCCGCCAGGTCGATTGGTAGAGCGAACGCGCTGCCGCCGCGACGCGGTTCGAGGTGGTTCGCAGATGCACCGCCTGAAGCACCGTTCACCGGGATTCGCGCGGGTCGCCGCCGTCATCGTTGCAGTCGCATGGACGTCGGTCGCGTCCGACGTGCGAGGCGACGGTCCGCTCGCGGCGGACGCGTTCGCGCGTGTGGCGTCGGGAGACGCCACCGGAGCGTTGGTGGCGCTCTCGGAGTCTTATCTCAAGGGCGCGCTCGACATGCGCACCGCGCGGCTCTATCAGGATCTGAGGGTCGAGGCCGGGCAGTCGGCGAAGCTGATCGAGGAGACGAAGGCCGCGTTCCCCGAGCCGCGATCCCTTCTCGGCCAATACCTGCTGGCCCGCCTCGCTCCGCGCCGGGAACTCGACGCGGCGATCCAGCGGTTGTTGCCGCAGCTTCCGATTCCCGACGTCGGGTTGGCGCTGCTCGATCAGGCCTGGGCGTCGCTCGACGCGGAGAACGTGCCCCACGCCCTCGTGCTCCTGCCCAAGATCAAGAAACTCGCGGCCGACGTCGAAGAGGCCACCCTCTTCGAAGCGAGACTGCTCGAGACGCGGGGAGATCGCGTGCCCGCCGAGCGCCTCCTGGCCGCATGGTGCGCGAGTCATCCGGATTGCGTCGATGCGCGCAAGGCCTGGGTCGAGGTGCTGCTCGCGCTTCGACGAACCGGCGACGCCGCCGCCGCGGCCGAGCAGGCGCTCGGTCGGGTGCGCGCTCCCGCGTTCCTCGTCGCTCGCGCCGCCGTCGCGATCGAATCGCGCGATTTCGAAAAGGCGCGCCTCGTGCTCGACGAGGCGAAGGAGGGAGGCCGTCCCTCGATCCGCGCGGAGGCGAACGCGCTGCGCTCGGCGGTGAAACTGTCGGTCCGCGACACGCCGGGGGCGCTCGCGTGCGCACAGGCCGGGCTCGACGCGTCCCCGCGCAGCGTGCCGGCGCTCCGGGCGATGGCCCGCGCGCTCGAGGTCGAGGGGAAGCTGGTCGATGCACGCAATCGACTCGAGCTGGCCCTCGACGTCCGGCCCGGTTGGGCGCCGCTGCTGGCCGATCGTGGCATCGTGCTCCACGCGCTCGGACAGACCAAGGAGGCCAAGCGGTCGCTCGCCGAAGCGCGCAAGCGAGATCCCCAACACCTCGAAGCGATCCTCTATCAGGGCATCATGTCGGAGGACGATGGCGACTGGGTCGGGGCCGAGAAGGCGTATCGCGCGGTCCTGAAGATCGATGCCGACCGGCTCGAGGCGCATCGGATGCTCGGCGGCGTCCTGTTCTCGATGGGACAGCTCGAACCCGCCCGTGTCGAGGCCACCTGGATCCAGGACCGGTATCCGAAGGACCCCAACGCCTGGTTCCTGACGGGCCGGATCGAGTTGAAAGCCGACAAATTCGATGAAGCGCTTGCCGCCTTCGACAAGGCGGTCGAATGCGATCCGAAGTACGCGCTGGGCCACACGGGGCGGGGGTGGGTGCTCGAGGAGCAGGATCGCGCCGAGGACGCGAAAAAGGCGTACTTGGCCGCGATCGCGTCCGACCCGGCGCTGCCGCTGCCTCACCGGTATCTCGCCGAACTGCTCGAAGCGCAGGAGAACAATCCCGAGGCCGCCAAGCACTTCAAGGCGTATCTCGACCTCGGTGGCGCCGACCCCGACGAGGACGTCAAGCACGCCGTCGAACGCCTCTCGAAGTGACGGGGGCGCCTCTCGAAGTGACGGGGGTCGCTGCAGCGCGCCGCTGCACCAGGTACGTCGCCTACAAGAGCGACAAGGCCTCATCGAGCGCGTCGGTGCGGGCGAGGTAGTTGGAATCGATGCCGAGGCGCGAGAGCGAAGGAACGAGTTCGAAGTCGGAGAGGAGTCCGAGCCCGGCGCACGCCAGCGCACGAGAGGCGTCGGAGAGTCCTTTCTTGCGCGCCAGCGCGCAGAGCGGCGCGATCGCGGACGCGTCGCGGATCGCGCCGAGCGCGATCACGGACCGCGCGAGGATGTGATCGCTTGCGTCGGTTTCGAGTTCGGCGAGGAGTGCCGGGACCGCTTTGGCGTCGCCCGCCAGGCCGAGCGCGCGCGCCGCCTCCCGACGCAGGCCGTCGTAGGAACGGTCGGCCATCGCCGCCCGAAGCGCCCGGCGCGAGGACTCGGGCAGATCGGAGAGAAGCCCCAACCCGGCGCACGAGAAGGCCGCGAGATCGGGGCTTCCCTTGCGCTCGAGCACTTGGGCTTCGAGCAGCGGACGCGCCCGGCCGTCGCCCGCGATGCCGAGCGCGATCGCGAACGCGCCGCGAACGGTCGGGTCTTCGCCGTCGTCGGCGTACGTCGCGCGCAATCGAACGAGCGCGCGCTCCCGCATATCGACGAAGCGCTGGTCGTCGAAGGCCTTGCCGGCCGGGCGCACGAGGAGTCCGATCGCGAGGGCGGCGAACGGCCGGACCGCGAACGTCGCGTGGTCCGCGGCGTCCGAGATGGTGTCCGCCATCGCGAGCGCCCCGCCGGACACGAGTCCCCCTTCGAATTCGGACGCGAGGAGTCGAGCCGCCGAGATCATCGAGAGCCCGGTGGTGTTGGGCTCCCCCGAGCGCGCGTGGTCGATCAGTACCCTCGCGAGACTCTCGCGGGCGGGGCCGTCGAGCCGTGGCGCGAGCAACCCGAGCGCGAGCACGGCCGATCGACGCACGTGCGGGTCGTTGCCGCTCGACTTCACGATCGACGTCGCGAGCCCGATGACCCCTTCGCCGTCGCCGATCCGGGCGAGTGCGAGCAATGCGTGCGCGCGGGCGACCGAGCCCCGCCGCCTTCGACCGGCATCGCCGGTCGTCGCGAGCCGCGAGAGTCCGGCGCGGACGGCGGCCGGAACGCCGGACGGGTTCTGGAGCGAGAGCCCGACCAGCAGTGCGACGGCGGTCTCGTCGTCGGTTGCAGGATGGTCGATCCGGAGCCAGAGCCCCCGGATGGCGAGCCGTCCGTCCTTGGCGAAGGCGTCGTGCTCGTTGACGGCCTGATCGCCGAGCAATCCCAGCGCCAGCGCCGCGAAGCATCGAGTGCGCTTGGCCTGGCGGCGGTCGTCGACGACGTCGAACAGGACGGTGCGCATCCGGTCGTAGAAGCGGCCGTCGAACGCCGGCGTCGGCTTCGTGCGCCGCAGGAGCCCGAGCGCCAGCGCCGCCGCCTCACGAGCCATGTCCGGGCGTTGCGCGTCGCCGAGCCAGCCGATGATCCGGAGCGCGTCGGCGGGGTCGTCGGTCGCTTTGGCGAGCGCGAGCGTGGCCGCGGCGAGCGTATCGGGATCGCTCGCGACCGTCGTCGCGAGCACGTCGCGCAGCGTCGGCAGCACGGACGTCGCGACGGCCTTGCGGGTCGGAAGATCGGAGGTGGTCGGGGCCGATCCGCCTCCGATCCCCGCGAGCGGGTTGTCGGGCGTCAGCTGGATTCGCCTCGGACGATCGGCCCGAAGCGCGTCGGCGTTGGCGTCCCACCAGTCCCGCCAGTCGGTCGACTGCGAGAGCGCCCGCCCGCGACCTCGGAGCTCGCCAGGGGTGCGCGGCCCCAGACCCGAACCCGGCGTCACCGGGCCGCCGGTCGGCGGCGGAATCGGCTGCGGCGACGTCGGGGGCGGCATGTGCGGCGTGGTCGGGGTACCCGGCGGCACGATGTTCGGCGGCGGCTGGGTGAACCGACCCCCGTGGGCGAATGCGGCCGGCGCGATCGCGACCATCGTCGCGACGGCGGCTGCCAGCAGGGAGTGGCGACCGATTGGAGTCATGGAGAACCCGAGGGGCACCCTGCCATTAGAGCAGGGACAGCGCCTCGTGCAGGGCCTCCGTGCGCGCCATGTAATTCGAGTCGACCCCCAGCAGCGAAAGCGACGGGATGCGCTCGAGGTCGGCGAGCAAGCCGAGCCCGGCGCAGGCGAGCGCCCGTGTGAGATCGTTGCTCTGGGTGCGACGCGCGAGCGCACAGAGCGGGCCGACCGACGAGATGTCCCGAATGGCTCCGAGCGCCAGAATCGCGCGGGCGAGGAGATGGTCGCTGCCACCGCGTTCGACTTCGGCGACGAGCATGGGCACGGCGCGAACGTCGCCGAGCAGACCGAGCGCCCTCGCCGCCTCACGCTGGAGCACCTCGCTCGATCGATCGACCAGCGCCCGGCGAAGCGCGCCGAGCGTCGACGCCGGCACCTCACCGAGCAGTCCGAGCCCCGCGCACGCGTAGGCGGCGACATCGGCGCTGCCGCGCCGCGATGAAACGGTCGCTTCGAGGAGGACGCGCGCGCCCGTGTCGGCGGCGATTCCGAGGGCGACCGCGAACGCGCCGCGCAGGATCGGATCTTGTCCGTCGTCGGCGTAGATGCGGCGGAGTCGATCGAGCGACTTGGAGCGCGTCTCGACGAAGCCCAAGTCGTCGACGGACCTGCCGATCGGACGGGACACGAGTCCGACGGCCAGTGCCGCGAACGGGCGCACGTCGGCGGCGCCGTGGTCGGCGATGTCGACGAGCGAGCCGACGAGTTGGAGCGCCTGGAGCGACACGCGTCCCTCGGTGAACTCCGCCGACAGGAGTCGGGCGGCCGAGACGAGGGCGAGTCCGGACGTGTTGGGCTCGCCGCTCTTCGCGTGCGAGAGGAGCGTCTTCGCGAGGCTCTCGCGATCGGGCCCCTCCATGCGGGGCGCCAGCAGCCCCAGCGCCAGCAGCGCCGATCGTCGAACGTGCGCGTCTTCGTTGGTCGACTTCACGATCGCGCACGCGAGTCCGACACCGTGCCCGTCGTAAAGACGCGCGAGCGCCAGCAGCGCGTGCGCGCGGGGCAGCGATCCGCGGCGACGTCGGCCGGCGTCGCCCGACTGCGCGAGGCGGCGCAGGCCGTCGCGCACCGCGCTCGGCACGCCCCGCGGATTCTGGAGCGAGAGTCCGACCAGCATCGAGACGGCCATGTCGTCGTCGGTGTCGGGTCGCTCGAGGCGCAGCCACAGCCCCCGGATCACGAGCCGGCCGTCTTTGGCGAAGACATCGCCCGGGTCGGTCGCCTGGTCGCCCAGGAGGCCCAGCGCCAACGCCGCGAAGCAGCGGGTGCGGCGGGCCTGACGTCGATCGTCGATCGTCTCGAAGAGCGTCGCGCGCAGCTTGTCGTAGAAGCGTCCGTCGAAGGCGGCGGGAGGCTTCGTGCGACGCAGGCAGCCGAGCGCGAGCGCCGCGGCCTCGTGATCCATGTCGGCCAGATGCGCGTCGTCGAGCGCCGCCGTGATGCGCAGCGCATCGGCGGGATCGTCGGTTGCCTTCGCGAGCGCGATGGTGGAGGCCGCGATCGTGTCGGCGTGCTTCGGACTCGCGGTGGCGAGCACGATTCGAAGCGTCGGGACGAGCAGCGTCGCGATGGAGCGGGCCGAGGGAGTTTCGACCGAGGGGCCCGCGGGGCCGTCGCCGCCGATGCCGGCGAGCGCGCTCTCGGTGGTCACCCGGACCTTCGTCGGGCGTGCCGCGCGCAACGCGCCGGCATTGGCGTTCCACCAGTCCCGCCAATCACTCGAGTCGACGCCGCGTCGCGCACCCCGGCCCTTGCCGTCTTCGGCGCTGCGCGGAGGCAGCCTCGACGAGCCGTCGCCATTGCCTCCGGTCCCGCCGGGTGCACCTCCGGTCAAAGGCGTGTCCGTAGGTGCGGGCGTCGGTGTCGGCGGATTGGCCGTCGGCGCCGATCCGGACGCCGGCGGGGGGGCGTCGGGTCCGGTGGACGCCGTACCCGACGGCGGGTCGGACGGCGTGACGGGGGCGCTCGAGGGGGGCGTACCCGGTGTTGTCGGCGGGGTCGTCGGAAGGGTGGGTGCGGCCGGAACCGGCGGCGGGTTGGGACTGGAAGGCGGGGTCGTCGGATGGGTCCCGCCGGGTGTCGGAGTGGGCGTCGGAGGCGCGTTGGGGTCGCCGGGCGTCACGGGCGGATGCGCCGGCACCGGCACGGGCGTCGTCGGCCCGGTCGGCGTCGGGGGTGCGTTCGGATCGCCGGGAGTGATCGGCGGCGCCGGATGCGTCGGCGGGGGCGTCGCGGGCAACGCCGGTGTCGGATCAGGAGGGGGCGGCGCGGGCGACGCCGGTGTCGGATCAGGAGGGGGCGGCGGGGGAGGCGGGGGGGCTGGTGGCGTCGGCGGGAGGGGCGGCGGCGGGCTCGCGAATCCTCCGCCGTGCGCGAACGCCGGACGATGCGAGCTGAACAACGCCACCGCGACGACGGCGGCGGACCCGCCCGCTCGGATCCAAATCGTTCCGAACGCGCGCCGAATCATCGGGAACCCTCCGCGCCTCTCGACGCGACGCGGCCCCGGCGGCCGACCTCTCATGATAACGATGGGCCGCCATCGAAGAATAGGGCGTTTGCGACGCGGCGCCTTCGTGCCCAAGAGCCCGATGGACGGTCGCTACCGGGGGGGCTCGGGGCCGGCCGACGCCGGGCGGCACGCGTTCAGAGCAGCGAAAGCGCCTCGTCGAGGGCTTCGGTGCGGGCCAGGTAGTTCGAGTCGACGCCCAGCCTCGCGAGCGACGGGAGCAACTCGGAGTCGGCGAGCAGACCCAGCCCGGCGCAGGCGAGCGCGCGTGTCAGGTCGCCGTTCGACGTCCGACGGGCGAGGGCGCAGAGGGGGTCGATCGACGTGATGTCACGGATCGTGCCCAACGCGACGATCGCGCGGGCCACGACGTGGTCGCTTCCGCCCTTCTCGACCTCGGCGACCAGCATAGGCACCGCGCGCGAGTCGCCGAGCATTCCGAGCGCCCGCGCGGCTTCGCGCTGGATCGCTTCCGACGATCGATCGGCGAGCACACCCCGGAGTGCCGCGAGTGTGGAGGCGGGCACGTCTCCGAGTAGGCCCAGCCCTGCGCACGCGTACGCCATCACGTCGGAATTGCCCCGACGCGACGCCACCGTCGCTTCGAGCCGCTCGCGCGCGCTCGTGTCGACCGCGATGCCGAGCGCGACGGCGAACGCGCCGCGCAGCACGGGGTCTTCTCCTTCGTCGGCATAGACCGAGCGGAGCGTTTCGAGGGCCCTGGATCGCGCCTCCACGAAGGCCAGTTCGTCGAGCGCCTTGCCCGACGGTCGGGACACGAGTCCGACGGCCAGGGCCGCGAAGGGGCGGACGTCGAACGCGCCGTGGTCGGCGACATCGACCAGCATCCGCACCGACGCGAGCGCCGGTTCGGATACGCGCCCCTGTGCGAATTCGGCCGACAGGAGGCGGGCGGCGGAAATCAACGCGATGCCCGCCGTGTTGGGTTCCCCACTCCGAGCGTGGAGCAGCAGCGTTCTCGCGAGACTCTCACGCTCGGGACCCTCCATGCGGGGCGAGAGCAGTCCGAGCGCGAGCAGGGCCGACCGTCGCAAGTGCGGGTGCTCGTTGCCGGACTTGACGATCGCCGTCGCGAGCCCGACGCCGTCCCCATCACCCAACCGAGCCAGCGCCAGGAGCGCGTGCGCGCGCGGCACCGCTCCGCGCCGTCGACGCCCGGCGTCGCCCGAACGAGCCAGCCGCCCGAGGCCGTCGCGCACTGCGCTCGGCACACCGCGGGGGTTCTGAAGCGACAGCGCGACCAGCAGCGCGACCGCGGTGTCGTCGTCCGTGTCCGGCCGCTCGAGGCGGAGCCAGAGTCCGCGGATGGCGAGCCGCCCGTCCTTGGCGAAGACATCGGCGTCGTCGGTCGCCTGATCGCCGAGCAACCCGAGCGCGAGCGCGGCGAACGCGCACGTGCGGCGAGGCTGTCGTCGATCGTCGATCACCCCGAACAGCGTCGCGCGCAACTTGTCGTAGAAGCGACCGTCGAAGGCCGGCGGGGCCTTCGTCCGACGCAGGCAGCCCAGCGCCAACGCCGCGCACTCGTGGTTCATCGCGCTCAGGCGGGGGTCGTCGATCGCCGCGGCAATACGGATCGCGTCGGCCGGATCGTCGGTCGCCTTCGCGAGCGCGAGCGTCGCCGCCGCGATCGTATCGGGGTTGCCGTGGCCCGCGGTGGCGAGCACGACCCGCAACGTGGGGATCAACCGTGCGTCGATCGAACGGCGCGTGGGCGGTTCGGACAGTGCGCCTGAGTGACCTTCGTCGCCGAAGCCTGCGAGTGCGCTGGTGGTCGTGACGCGCACGCGCGAGGGGCGCCCGGCCCGGAGCGCCCCGGCGTTCGCGTTCCACCAGTCCCGCCAATCGGTCGAATCGACGGCGCGGCGGGCTCGGGACCGCGGCGAGCCGTCGGTCGAGCGCCCGGTCGCCGGACCGCGGGGTTGTCCGTCCGGCGACGAGGGCGGGTCCGTCGGGGTCGTTGGGCCGGCGGGGGCCGGACCCGTGGTTGGAGGAGGCGTCGGTGGGGCCCCGGTGGTCGGCGTGGACGGCGTCACCGGCGTGGGCGCGGGGGTCTCTCTCGTCGGCGGCGGCGGCGGAGTCCGCTCCGGCGGTGGCGGGGCTGGTGCCGCGGGCGGCGGGGCGAACGCCCCGCCGTGCGCGAACGCCTCACGGGATGCGACGAGCGACAGCACGACCGCAATCAGCGTCCGGATGGAGCGGGTGGATCGACGGGGCACCGGAGTCCTTCGGCGTAGGTCGACACGCGACGCGGTGAGAGGACGCGACCGGCCGACACTCCATGGTAACGCCGCCTGCGATCCACGGAATCGGCACCTCCGGGTGC
>JANNRO010000590.1:0-7588 GCA_031401505.1 Planctomycetia bacterium | reverse complement strand
GGGGAGGCTCATGGGGGGCGAACGGTACCGAACACCCCCCGAATTCGCGAACCGAACCCGCAACGAAGACAGGGGGGCGCGGGCGCGCAGGCGCCGAACACTCGCTCCCGTCGAATCGACGTCGGGGCCCGGGTCCGACCGCCCGGAGGACCGGGCTCTCCGGTGTATTCTCACGACCATGGCGGTCGGCGGTCCTCGATTCTCTGCCCTGCTCGCGACCGTGCTCGCCGGCACCGCGCTGGCGACGGTCCGGGCCGACACGGTGACGACGACCGACGGCAAGGTCTACGAGGGGAAAGTGACGTCGGACGACGCCGAGAGGGTCGTCATCGAGACGACGTTCGACGGGACGAAGGAGTTCGCCAAGGCGAGCGTCAAGTCGGTGAACACGACGACGCCGCCGCTGCGCCAGCAGTTCGAATTCCGCCTCGGGCAGGCGAAGGACGTGCCGGGCTTGATCTCGCTGCACGACTGGGCGAAGGGCAAGGGCTTCAAGGACGAGCTCCCGGACGTTTGGAAGAAGGTGCTGACCCTCGACCCCGCGCACGTCAAGGCCCACAAGGCGCTCGGGCACGTCCTCGTCGGCAAGGTCTGGATGACCCCCGAAGAGAAGGCGGCGGCGGATAGAGCGGGCGAGGAGGCCGCGCTGCGTGCCAAGGGGCTCGTTCCCCACGATGGAAAGTGGGTGACGCCCGCCGACAAGGAAGCGATGGAGAAGGGACTCTTGAAGGACGGCGACGACTGGGTGACGGAAGACGAGTTCCACCATCGTCGCGGCGAGTCGAAGGTCGGCGGGGTCTGGATCAAGGTGGGGGAGGCCGAGGCCAAGGTCCGGGGTGCCGCGATCTCCAAGGAAATCGGACAAACGCTGAAGGTCGAGTGGTCGCCCCATGTCGATCTGTTCCACGACCTCGAGCCCGCCGACGCGAAGACCGTCCTCGACGCGACCGAGAAGTGCGTCGCGGCGTTCTACCGGTTGATGAAGCCGGGGCCGGGCGACAAGTTCGAGGGGCTGCGGGTCGGGCTCCATTGCTTCGTGAAGTCGCCGTCCTACGCCCGCTTCTGCGAATGGTTCGCCAAAGAGGCCGACCTCGCGTCGATGCCCGGCTTCGAGAACTGGGGCAAACAGGCCGGGCGCATCCGCGGCTGCCATTGGTGGCCACAGCCCGGGCCGATGGTCGCGAGCTACGTGTTTCCATACACGGTGCCGAATCTCTCGAGTTTCGCCGCCCACCACACGGTGCTCTGCCTCGTCTCGCGGTACCGCTATTCGATCAAGAAGCCCGTGCCTCCCTGGGTCGTCGAGGGCCTCGCCTACGCGCTCGAACTCGAGGTGAACGGCACGACCGAGACGTTCACCGTCGGGCGAGGCGGCATCGCGGGCGGCGGCGACCCCGGTCCCTGGCAGGAGACGGCGAAGTGGAAGGACGCGTTGAAGGCCGCGGTGCTCGCGACGCAGGACACGCCGTTCGCGCGGCTCGCGGGGTTCGCCGAAGACCAGCTCCAGTTGCCCGATCTGGTCAAGTCGTGGAGCCTCGTGACGTTTCTCCTCCAACTCGACAAGTCGAAGTTCAAGCCGTACGTCGACGGCCTCGTCCACAAGGACAAGTCGGCCGACGACGCGTTGAAGGACGCGTACAACCTCGATCCGCGGGCGCTGGAGGCGCGTTGGCGCACCTGGGTGGAAGGCGGGTTCCAAAAACCGTGAGCCCCGTCCGCCGAGCGAATTCGTGGGTCCTGCTCGCGCTCTTCGGCGCGGCGCTCTCGTCACACCCTCTCGGGGCCGACGATCGCCAGCCGACCCCTCCGCGCGTCTTCTTTCCCGAGCCCGATCGCGATCCGACCAGCCGGGACGAGATCGCCGCGCTGATCGACGGTTCGTTCGCCGACGTCAACAAGGCGCCGGCGGCGCGCGAGGCGCTCGTGCGGCGTTTCGGTCTCTGGTCGGTCAGGCCGCTGCTCGATCGAATCGAGAAAGACACCAACGTCACGGTGGCGTGGAACGCGATCCTGACGATCGGCTCGCTGCGACGGGTGCTCGGCCCGTCGCAGCACCTCTGGCCCGCGATCCCCGTGCTGACGAAAGTCCTGACGACGCCGGGCGGCGAGCCGTATCGGCGGGTGTTCGCCGCGCTGGCGCTGGGCGCGTTCTACGGGCCCGATCTGGCCCGCGTCGGGCCCGCCTCGCGGGAGGGAACGCAACGGGGCATGGTCCAGGCTCGTGACGCGCTCGCCAAGGGGCAGGACGCGTTGAAGGAGTCGTTGAGCGACGCGGACTGGCCGACTCAGACCGCCGCGACGCTCGCGCTCGGCAAGATCGGCGGCAGCGAAGCCGCTTCCCGATTGCGCGCGTTCCTGGCCGGCAAAGGCACGGGGGCGCCGGGGCTCGCGCACCTGGAACCTCGGGTCGCGCGTCTCCTCGCGACGGGCCTGCTCCAGAGCGATGACGAGGGCGCGTTCGTCGCGGCGGCCAAGGACGACGACACGCGGCTGCGTGCGGGAGCGGCGCTGGCGATGTCGATCTGGGCGATCGGTCAGACGTTCGGAGACGGCACCGAGCTTCCGGTTCGGGCCGCGTCGCGCGCGGCGGAGTACGACTCGGTCCTCGATCCGATCCGCAATACGGCGATCAAGGACGGGAGGGACGGCGCGGAGGCGATTTTCGCGCGCGGTGCGCTCACCGGCCTCCACAAGCGGTCCGACGTCTGGAACGCGATCTACGCCGTCGCGTCGACCCCGTCGACGGGAGGCCAGACCGCGATCGCGGCGACCCAGGCGCTGCTCTTCTCACCACCGCAGACCGCGGCGCGAAGCCAGTTGGCGGAGTTGATCGGGCGGCCGGCGAGCGGACTTCAGCGCGAGGCGGCCGTCGTTGCCGGCTTCCTGGTCATCGCGGGGCACGACGGGACGCCGACGGGCATTCATGCGTGCGGCGAGTTTCTCGGCAACAAGGGACGTGATCCGCGCGGCCGCGTCGAGTGGGACGTGCGCTACCACGCGATCATCGGGCTTTGTCGGGCGCTCGAGTCCGGGCGCATCGACAAGGCGGCGCGCATCGAAGCCGTCCGCGCGCTCGCCGAAGCGCGCAAGAGCCTCGTTGCGGGCGACATCGGCTCGAGGTCGTTCAAGACGACGTTCGACGAGGTGCTGCCCCGCAGCGCGATCGAGTCGCTCGCGGCCGATCCGGAGCAGCGGCTCTCCGCGAAGGTGTCCGAGCGCCTCTCGGCGGCGTTCGTCGATCCCGACGCGATGACGGCGGACGATCCGATCGACGTCGTGCTCGATCGGCTGAACGATCAGGTCTGGATCCTCTTCGGCCTCGACGGCGTCAAGCCGGCTGCCGGCGTGGCCGCGGCGGGCGGTCCTCGTCAGCCGAACAAGGAAGACGAGCCGCAGCGGTTCCTGATGGGCTGGCTGTCGCGCGATCCGTACTTCACCAGGATCGATCTCCATCGGGAGCGCGGCGTCACACCGCCGCCCCCCCCGCTCTCGCGGGATCTGACGACGGAAATCGACAAGTGACCGCGAACGAGGACTTTCTCTTCGCTCAGGAGGCCCTCGCGCAGGGCTTCGTCACCGAGGCACAGGTGAAGGAGGCGCTCACCCTCCAGAAGCGCATGGCCGAGGAACTGAAGATCGACGAGCGCGTGGGCGTGATCCTCGTCAAGCGCGGATGGCTCGCCGACGACCAGGCCCGCCGCGTTCACGCACGCATCTCGCCGCCGAAGGGCGAGCCCGGGGAGATCCACGGCTATCGCCTGCTCGAGATCGTGGGACGCGGCGCGATGGGCACGGTCTATCGTGCGATCCACACGGGGTTGAATCGCACCGTCGCGATCAAGATCCTGAGACAGGATCTCGCGGGCGATCGCACGCAGGTCGAACGATTGAAGGCCGAGGCGACGACGCTCGCGAGTCTCGACCACCCCAACATCGTGCGCGCGCTCGATGCCGGCGAATCGAACGGCTTTCCGTACTTCGTCATGGAGTTCGTCGAGGGCGAGACGCTGCGCGATCGCATGCGGCGCGAGGGACCGATCCCCGAGACCGTCGCCCTCCAGATCACCCGCGGGCTCGCCGACGCGCTCGAGCGCGCACGCCGCATGGGGGTCGTCCATCGCGACGTCAAGCCCGGCAACGTGCTGCTCACGCGCACCGGCATCCCCAAGTTGATGGACTTGGGGCTCGCGAAGGGACCGGTGGACCTCGGCTTGACGCAGCACGGCTCGACCGTCGGCACGCCGCAGTACATCGCGCCCGAACAGGCGGTCGATCCGCGCAGCGCCGACACGCGCAGCGACATCTACGGGCTGGGCGCGACGCTGTACGCGATGCTGACCGGTCAGCCGCCGTTCGACGGGCAGACGCTGGCCGAGATCCTGACGAAGGTGCTCTACGAGACGCCGGTGCCGGTGAGGCAATTGCGCCCCGAGATCAGCGCCGAGACGGGATACCTCGTCGAGCGGATGATGATGCGCGATCCGAGCCTTCGGTACCGCACCCCCGCGCTCGTCGTCGGCGACATCGACAAGTTGACGGGAGGCAACTCGATCCTTCCGAAGGACTTCTCGGGCAACTGGGAGGCCTATCTCCTGAAGCGCCGGTGGCGCAAGATCTCGATCCTCGTGCCATCGACGGTCGCCGTCGCGGTGGCCGTCGCGTTCGGCGTCAAGTGGGTCGTTTCGCAAGGCGAGGGGGTCGCCGCGAGGGAGCAGGTCGAGAGCGCCGCCGAGTCGATCCCGCCGTTTCCGCCCAGAGCCGGCACGCGCGCCGACGTCGAGCACACGCTGGCCGCGTTGGCGGTCCTTTCGGACCGGGCCGCGAAGTACGGCTCGGACAAGGCCGCCGACCTCGGCCGGGTCCTCGCCAACTACCGCGACGAGTTGCGCCGATTCGACGAGTTCGATGTCGCCGACACGAAAGCGGCCCCGCTCGAAAGGGCGGGCCGATTTGCGCAGGCCGAGGAGGAACTCCGCAAGGCGAAGCGCCAGATCCGCAACGACGGTCCGGCGGCGCGGCACCTCGACGAGCGGGTGACCGCGATCCGGGCGCGTTCCGACGCGGCGCTGCTCGAGGCTCGACGCACGACGTTCGCCGTCGCGCCGCGGGACCTCGACGAGTTGCAGACCGTGCTCTCGTCTTGGTCGCGCCGCGTCGAGTCCGAGTTCGCCGCGACGGTCGTCCAGAAGGAGCAGGGCAAGCTCGCCCGCGACGGCGTCGACGCGGCGACCGAATTGGTGGCGGTGATGCGCGACGGGATGATCACGCTGTCGGAGTCGCGCGTCGCCGAACGCATCGCGGAGCGCAAGCTGGCCGCGTTGCGAACCGACGTCGCGGGGGTCCGCGACCGGCTCGAACGGACTCGAACGTCGCGCGAGGAGCACCTGCAGAAGGGCGGGGCGCGCTTCGTCGCCGCGGTCGTGCTCGATCAACTGCTCGTCGATCCCGTGGCGGCGCGCGTCGGCGCGCTCGAGTCGGCGGTCGCGCTGGCTTGGCAGCAGGAGAAGCGTCAGGCCAGCGCGAAGGAGGCCGACGGCGATCCGGTGGCCGCGGGCGCGCTCTACGCCGTGTGGGCGCAGGCCGCGTCCGACGGCGGGTCGTTCGTCGAGATCGCGGGAGAGGCGCGCGGGTTGCGCGACTCGCTCGAGCAGCAGACGAAGAGCGTGCTCGAACGAGCGGGCACCCAGATCGCCGATCTCACCCAGTCCGTCGCGAACGGACTGCGCGACGGACGAATCGACCGTGTGATCGAACTCGTCGCCGAGGCGAAGGCGAGGTCCCACGAGTTCGCGCCGCTCGCGGCCCAGCTCGCCTCCTTCGACCGCATCGCCCCGGCCTGGGATCGACTGTACGTGCGCGCCTTGGCGGGGATCTCCGCCAGAAAGGGGGTCGCGCGGGAGAAATGGATCAAGACGCTGACGCTCCAATCGGGCGAGAAGGAGACGCTGGTCGACGTCCGGTCGGTCGACGAGGCGGCTAGGTCGTTCGTGATCGTCTCGAACGGCGGAGGCTTCCCGCACTTTCCCCGCACGATCGCGATTTCCGACGTGTCGGTCGCCGATCTCGAGAGCCTCGCCGCCTTGGCGCTCGACTCGCCCGACGACGCGTTGACCGCCGCCGTGCACGCGTTCCGGCGGCTCGAAGTCGATGCCGAGACCCGTCCGTATGACGCGCAGAAGGCGTTCGGCGAAGTCGCCGAACTGCTCGATCGCGCAAGCGTTTCGGAGTCACCCCTCTCGCAGCACGTCCGCGCGTCGTTGAACAGGCTCGCGAGGGACGCGGGGCGCTTGGAGGAATTGGCGGAGTCGACGTATCTCGAAGCGGAGAAGAAGTTCGCGCAGGGCGACAGCGAGGCCGCCGACGCGAGGTATCACGACCTGCTGTACGGCAAGTACGCACCGTCGAGGTTCGCCCAGGCGAGAAGCGCCGGGATCGCCGAGATGCGCGAGCGCATCAAGACGCAGAAAGACTTCGACGTCGTCAAGCGCGCGCTCCACGGTGCACGGGTCGTGCGCAACGGCAACGCGACGTCGGACGGTCGCGACGTGACGGTCACGATCGACTTCAATCGACCCGATCTGCTGCTCAACTTCACGTCCGGCTGGGCGCTCTTGCGCAACCCGGGGCGCAAGTCCGAGGTCACGCCCGAGATCGACGCCAGCGATCGGAGCCTGTTGCTGCTGCCGGGTTCGCCCGGCGAGATCGTCCGCGACCGACCCCTCGTCATGCCGACGTTCCTCGACGCGGCGATCGAGTCGTCGATGTCGTTCCTGTACTGGCCGACCGCGCCGTTCTTCCTCGCGCTCGACCTCGACGGCGTGCAGGTCGGCATCCTCTCCGCCGACCCGCAGGCGACGCCGTTCCCGCTCGACGTCCCCAGGCTCGACGGCGAGAAGGACGCGCCGAGATTCAACCACTACGGGCTGGGACGTGGCGTGCGCTTCCATCTCGGCGCCGACTTCGGCGACCCGCTCCGCTTCGGGTGGACCGAAGAGAACCAGGGACGCCGATTCGTGCCGCCGGAGCTCAAGAAGCGCCCGAAGGAGATGCTCGAGCGCAAGTGGTTCGCCTTCGAGGCGCGCGACCCGAACCTGCAGCTGCCCTATCGCGTGAAGTTCGTCCGCACGCCCGGGCGCGGCGTCCGTCTCGAGGTGGATGGCACGACGATCCTCGACGAGTTCGGCGAGGCCTACAAGTCGATCCGGCCGTCGGAGAGGCTCCAGATCCTGACGTACACGTCCTGTCTGATCGACGACCTCCAGTTCACCGGGCGCGTGTCGTTGCCGTGGCTCGTGAAGGAAACGGCCCGGCTCTATCCCCCGAAGTTGGTCCCCGTGGCGCCGGGCGGGACGAAACCCAATTGACACGAGCCGATCGAACGAAGCCCGGCCGTGCGGATTCGCTCGGCGCCGCCCACCCGAACGGGACGTCCGTCGGCGACGTCGACGAGCCGACGCCGGGGCGGGCTCGGAACAATCGGCTCTCGCCGTGCGTTGTCCCGATTGGCAAGACGCTTGCTATTCCTCTTGCGGATCCGCGTGTCGAGTCGCCCGCCGACCGATGCCGTCCGACTTCCACGTGAACGACG
>JANNRO010000589.1:0-5309 GCA_031401505.1 Planctomycetia bacterium | reverse complement strand
GGCACGCACCGTGCGTGTGACCGTCGTGGACGACGAGGCGAGGCCGGTTGCGGGCGCGGTGGTCCGCATCACGCCGGCCGATCGTCCCGAACCCGATCCCGCCGATCGGGTCTCCGCCCTCTTCGTTCGCACGGCGACGGCCGACGCTTCGGGCGTCGCGATCGTGACCGGGATCGCCGAAGGGACGCTCCTCGTGCGCACCCGCCGCGAGGGCTACATCGACGGTCGCGCAACGACGTCCGATCCGGGCCCCGGTCGATCGATCGACGAACGCGTCGAGATGGCGCACCGCGCGGCCATTGCGGGCGTCGTCCGCTTCGCCGACAAACCAGCCGACGGGATCCGCGTTCGAGGAAGGGCGCGGACGAGCGGCGAGGTCCGCGAGGTGGAACCCGCCGCCGACGGAGCCTTCGTGCTGCCCGACTGGGCGTCGGAGCCCGTCGACGTCGAGGTGCTCTCCACGCGCGGGATCGGTGGAGCCTCGCGTGCGGTCGTGCTCGCCCGTCGCGAGTCGGTCATCGCGGGATCGGCCGAGCTCGTGCTTCTCGACGTGCCGGTCCTCAGACGGATCTCGGGAGACGTCGACGGTCTGTCGAGCGACGACAAGGGCACGGCGCGCGTGCGGTTGGAAGTCCAGCGTTTCGATCCGGCGTTCGACGACGATCGCTGGAGCATCGTCGATGAGTTGTCGCTCGAGACGTTGAACGGGCACGGCCGGTTCGAGTTCCTCTCGATTCCGCCCGGACGCTTCGCGGTGCGTGCGATCGAGGGCCCGCGTGACACCGGTCCGATCGACGTGCTCGTCGGGTCTGGGGACGTGGGGGCCGGGGACGTCGACGGCTTGTCCCTCCTGATGCCGTTGCGGGCCCGCGTCTCGGGACGAGTCGTCGATGGAATCAAGTTCGTGGCCGCGCTCGGATCATTGGTTCGTCTGATCCGGCTCGAGGGGGACGCGCCGGCGCCCGTCGCCGAGACGACGAGCCCTTCCACGATCACGCGCGACGACGGGGCCTTCGCGTTCGACGAGGTGGCACCCGGACGATATCGCGTCGAAGCCGGCGACGACGGGGTCGCGTCCGCGTTCACCGAAGTCTCGCTGCGCGAGGGCGAGACGGTGTTCGTGCCCCTGCGGCTCGAGGCCGGCGGCACGATCGAGGGCGTCGTCACCGACGCGAACCGACGACCGCTGGCAACCGTGCCCGTGCGCGTCACGCGCCTGCCCGCGCAGGATCCGATCGACGTGACGCGCACGCGCGAGGACGGCGGATTCCGCACCCGTCCGCTGTCGTCGGGCATGTACCGATTGACCGTCGACGCCGGCCGCGGTCTCGCGGCGGGACTCGAGTCCGACGTCGAAGTGGTCGCCGGACAGAAGACGACCGTCGACTTGTCGTCGCACGGAGACAGCGTCATCGAGGGCGTCGTGCGGCGGCGCGGGACGCCGGTTCCCGGGCTGCTGGTCGAAGCCACGACCGACGGCGACGCGACCATCGGCTCGGAGCCGACGCGCGGAGCCGATCGCATCGTGCTGCGCGCGACAGCCGACGCGTTCGGCCAGTTCCGTTTCCCGGGACTGTCGGCCGGCGCGTATCGCCTCGCGATCGTCGATGGCGCGGTGCGCGGCACGACGGCGATCCGGTTGCGTGCGGGCGATCGGGTCACCCGCGACCTCGAAGTGGGGGAGGGACGCATTTCGGGCACCGTGCGCAACGCGAAGGGCGATGCCGTTCGCGAGGCGGAGGTGATCGCGTTCCCCGAATCGGCGCGCGGGTTCGAGTCCGAGGGTCGCGTTCGCACGGCCCCGGACGGCACGTTCTCGATCGCGGGGTTGCCCGTCGGGCGGTTCCGACTGCTCGTCACCCCGCTCGGTCGTCCGACGCGAGTCGTCGAGAACGTATTCGCCGATCTCGCGGGGCAGGAGCGGCCCGTCGAGATCGTCATCGGACGGGGCGCCCGACTCGAATTGGTCGTCAAGGACGATCGTCGACGACCGGTCGTCGGGGCCGACGTGTGGATCGAGGATGCGAAGGGCATCACGATCCACCCGCGGGCGTTTCGCTCGGGACCCGCCGGTCGCCTCGTCGTGGACGCGCTTCCCGAAGGGCGGTGCTACCTGCGCGTGCGGGCCGCGGGCTACGGTCGCGCCGGGCCCGTGGCGGTCGATTTTCGCGACGGCCTCACCTCGACCGCCGAGGTCATCGTCAAGCCGGCGGGCTCGATCCTGCTGATCGTGCGCGCGGGGTTCGATCCGCGCTCGCGCGCGCGCGTCGACCTGTTCCGCATGCCCGGGAAGCTCCCGGTCGAGGCGCGGCGCACGCTGCGCCAGCCCGACGAGTGCGGGTGTTTCGGGCTGACGACGCGCATGGGCGTGCTCCGCCTCGACGACCTCGAGGAAGGCAATTACCTGATCGTCGTGAGCGCCGGGCGCCGTCTGGAGGAGCAGTCCCGGCAGGTCTACGTTCGTGCGGGCGAAACCGAGACGGTGACGGCGCTCCTGCTACCAGTTCCGCGCTGACGCGCCCGTCGGGTTGCGCACGGTGCCCGAATCGCGGCGGCGCCAGCGCTGGTGCCGGTTCGCGGCGCCCGTCGCATACGATTGCGCCGTGCCGGTGCCGAGCATTCGCGCCCGAGGTTCTCGCCACCGGACGGGGGCCCTCTCGTGACCGATGCCGACGACGTCGAACGCATGCTGCGCGTGCGCGCGGGCGATGCGCAGGCGTTCCGTGACCTCGTCGGGCGCTGGCTGCGCCCGCTCGCGTCGTTCTTTCATCGCTTGGGCGCCGACCCCTCGACCGCGGAAGACTGCTCGATGGAGGTCTTCGAGAAGCTCTATCGCACGCGCACGGCGTACGAGGCCCGGGCGAAGTTCTCGACGTATCTGTTCTCGATCGCGCGCCATCATTGGATCGACCTGGTACGCCACCGGTCGATCCTGCCGGCGACGATTTCGAGCGACACCACCGACACCGCGCATTCCGGGGCATCGGGTCGACGTGGGGGACCGGCGTCCGACGACTTCGTGGCCTCGGGCGAGGCCCCCTCGTCGAGGGTCGAGGAGGGCGAGGTGCTCGAAGCGATCCGCCGGGCGGTCGACGCCCTCTCGCCCGAGCATCAGGAGGTGTTTGCGCTCGCCCAGTCGGGCCTGCGTTACCAGGACATCGCCGAGGTGCTTCGGATCCCGATCGGGACCGTCAAGTCGCGCATGCATACCGCCGTCGCATTCCTGAAGGAGCAGCTCGAACGCGCCGGATTTGAACCTTGAGGCCTCGCCGTACGTTCCCCCTTACGAGCCGATTCCCGTGACGCGACAAAACACTCCCAACCCCTTGTCCAATATCATCTTGGATTCGATCCGAGGGGAGCTCTCGCCGGTCGAATCGGAGGCGCTCGAGGCGCGTTTCTCGGCGGAACCGGCCCTTGCCGCCCACCGGGACCGTCTTCGGGCGATGCTCGTCGCCGAGCAGGCCGCGCAACTCGGGGCGTTGGACGACACGCTCGACCCGAAGGCGGCCGACCGCATGGCGACGCGCATTCTCGACCGTTCGCGGCGCGAGTCCGATCGCCGTCCGGCCGTGCCTGGGCGTCAGCGCATGTGGGCACGCCTCCTCGCGGCGTCGGTCGCGGTACACGTCGTGGCGTTGGGCTTTCTCTCCTGGCGTCACTTTCAGAGCCCGGATCGGGCCGAGGACGTGCGACCCGGCGAGTCCGTTCGCGTCACGCCGTACGATCCCGCCGACCCGACGGTGGGTGATGGCGCGGTCGAGGACGAACTCCAGCGTGCGGGCATCGAGAACACGCTGCCCGGGCGCTACGTGCTCGACGACGAGCAGCCGCCCATTTTCGAGATTCCCGACGTATTGCCCGCCGCCTCGATCTCGTCGTCCGACAAGTTGCTGGCTTCGCTCCCGCGCGGCCGCGCCCGGGCGATGTGGCTGCGCACGAACGACTCGATGAAGCGCCGGATCGAGGCGCGCGTGGGGTCCGAGGGAAGCCTCGATCGCGTCAAGGCCGGGCTCACGGCCTTGGCTCGGCTCCAGAACCGCGACGGGTCCTTCGTCGACGCCGAAGGCCGCTCGTCGATTCGTGCGACCGCGACCGTGTTGCTCGCGTATCTGAGCGACGGTCATTCGTCGCGAGGCGGCGAGCATCGCCCCGTCGTCGAGCGCGGGATCGGCTGGGTCGCAGATCACCTCGACGATCACGGCGCGTCGGGCGATCGCGCGCTCGCGTTGTTCGCGCTCGCCGAAGACCTGATCCTCTCGAGCGGCTTCCTGACTCCGGCCCAGGCTCAGGTGCAGCGCGCGTCGCTGACTCCGCTGGCGGAATCGGTGAGGAGCGCCCGCAACGACGCACGGCGCGCCGGGACGCCGGGCGCGCCAGCCGACTTGGACGCCCGTTGGACCGAACTGGCGCTCGTCGCGGCGAGTCACGCCGGATTGATCGGCGGCACGACCGTGGTCGCAACGATGACGTTCGACGTCGGCCGCATGATCCCGGGCAACGACGCCAGCACCGCCATGCTCGACGGAACCTCCCTTCTGAAGGACCCGCGTTGGAAGGACCGTCGCGAGGCGGCGTTCACCACCTGGAACACGGCCACCGCCCGAACGCTGTCGTCGCGGCTGGGCGCCGATGGCCTCGCCTCCGGATCGGGTTCCGCCGCCGCGCGCGCCGAATTGACGGCGTTGATGCTGCTCGCTCTCGAAGTCGCGTACCGAACGTACTGACCGGGATCGACGTGCGTGGCGCGTCCAGGGGAACGGCCGACTCGCGCGATTTCCGCAATCGTCGCTTCCGCGGGCGTTGGGGCTACGTTCGTAATGCGGGCGTAACCGGCGCGTGCGGTCCCGCTCGACGGTCCTCCCCGGACCGATCGGTTGTTCCCCGATGGAAAGACTTCTTTCCGTTTTGAAGCACAACGCTCGCCCGGCCGCGCGATCGGTCACCAGGGTCCAATCGACGGAAGTCGTTGTCTGACAGTGCCGAGCGACGATTTTCCCATGGAGTCGGTTTTGCGGCATGGGGGTTGCGAGAAAAACGAAACAAGTCGGGCGCTCGTGCGTCCGATACGTACGCTTGTGGGGTGGCAATCCTGCACGCGGTGCAGGGGGTCGGCGGAGCCTTCGGGCGTCCGGCGGTCCTCGGAAAGGTTCGCCATGGACGTTCGTTTTCTGTGTCTCGAAGGCGGCAAGAAGTTCTATGCCGTGCGGTTGAACGGCGAAGACATCTTCGTCGGCACCCGCGGCGAGTGTGACCGGTTCCTCGCAATCCACGAGGAGAAGGTCGCCATGGCCCAGCAGGAGGCCCTG
>JANNRO010000588.1:0-2785 GCA_031401505.1 Planctomycetia bacterium | reverse complement strand
GGTCGGAGCGCGTGCCGAAGCGCCCGTAGATGGTGCCGTCGGCCCGCAGGAGGAACACCGCGAACGACTGGTCGGTGTCGAACTGGAACAGCGAGAGATCGATCCCGTTGGTCGAGACGAGGCGCACGCGCACGAACTGCTCGAGCAACGGGCGGAGCCGCGGGTCCTCATCGACGAGGTCGTCGTCGAGTTTCACGCAGTCCTCGCAAGGAATGCACCGGAGCGCCACGACCAGCGGTTTGCCCGAGGTCGACGCCTCGGCGAGGCCCTTCGTGAGGTCGTTGTAGATCCAGAAACCCTGCGCCTCGATGCGCTTGCGGTCGCCCCGCACCTTTTCCTCGCGTCCCTCGCCCGCCAGCACCGCGGACGAGCAGAGCGCGACGAAGGAAACGAGCGCGAGCGGGTGCCGCATGGGGGGAGCATACCGAGAGCGAGAATCTTGCGGGAAGCGGCGACCGGACCTCGGATCGATTCGGCCACGGGACCTGCGTCCGACTCGGAGGACGGGTGCCCCCCGGTTCTCGCTGAACCGCGCTCGGGCACGGCCGTTCCTCTGGTCGGAGGCTCGCATGCGTCGAATCTTGGCCATCGCTCTCGTCGTGTCGTTTGCCTCGAGCGGGCGCTCGGCGCGTGCGGAGTGGGAGCCACTACCCGATCCGCCGATCGTGTTCGATGCGTCGCGCACCGACGTCTGGAAGGCGGTCACGACCGCCCAGGGGATCGCTGCGCTCGAGGGCGGGGTGGCGACGGTCGACTTGCGACCCGGGGGAACGATTCGCAGGCACGCCGATCCGACGGCCGAGGCGGATGCCGAGGGATGGACGTCGAGATCGGTGCTGGCATTCGTCGCGCCGAGGTTGCTGCTGCTCGGCGACGAGACGCCGGCGACGTGGACGGTCATCGAATTCGACGAACTCGACTCCCGGCGCACGCGGATGCGGATCGAGCACGTGGGCGTCGTGGCGGGGTCGAAGGCCGCGACGATGGCCGAGGCGGAAGACCGCGGATTGGTCGCGCGCCTCGAGAAGCGATTCCCGAAGCAGCCCGATGCCGTGATCGCGGCACTGACCCCGCTCGTCGGCACGTGGGAGGAGCGTGCCGACGGCCGAGATGAGGTCGTCGCGCGGTGGACGATCGCGGTCGAAGCGGGAGTCGATGACCAGATGGACCCGCCGTCGGTCTCGCTCCTGCGAACGCTCATCGCGGGCGATGGATCCGAACATTGGGTGTATTGGAAGGACGCGGAATCGGGCCGCTGGGTCGGCGGCCTCGTCGAGGGCGCGCGCGCGGCCGGGTGGGAGATCGGGTCGGGCCGGGATGGGTCGGTCTGGTTGTCCAACCGGTGGGCGGAGCGCGCGACGTACATCCAGCCGCCGCAGCGCGACGGCTCGGTCAAGGTGGGGACCTCCGAAGGCTGTTGCGGCGGTGCGCTTTACCGCTGGACACGGGCGACCGAGGCCAGGTAGCGGCTCGACGATTCCCGGGAGGGATCGGCCTTCGGACCACGTTCCCAACTTCGTATGATCGCCGTCGGTCAGGAGCGTCCGCCGATGGAGGTTCAGCCCCCGCGTTCGTCGTTCGCAAGGCAGGCATTCCTCGTCCTGCTTGCGGTCGGGTCCGCCGCGGCGGTGTGGGGGCTCCTGCGGCGCGACCCTCGTTCGACGGAGCAAGTCGCTGCCGTCGAGCACGCCCCCCGAGGGTGGGTTGCGCGCCCGCGTCTCGTGGTCAACGCCGAGCGAAGCGTCCGGTTTCCGGACGCGGGCGAGGAAGCAAGGCTCTTGCCGGTCATCAAGGCGTACCTTGATAGCGAGTCGGAAGAGGCGTTCGAGTACCGCATCCATATGCTGGCCACGCTCAAGAGCCTCGAGACGAACGGTGTCGGGATCCTCGCCGATGTCGAGAACTTGAAGCGGCTGATCTACCGCGCGAGGCCGTTCCTGCCGAACTTCGAGAAGAAAAACCTCCCCAAGGAATTCAAGGACGCCGTCGTCCACGTCGATACGGCGACCGACGTCCTGAGCGTCAAGGGTTGGGGTGATCTCCGATTCAGCATGTCGCTCCCGAAGTCGTACGTCGTGGCGCGCGACACCAAACGACTGAACGCGGCGCCGCCCTATCCGATGATCGTCCTCCTGCACGACAAGGACGACTACGCGGATGAGAAGACGCAGCGGCCCCGCCCCGGAGAAACCGCCATCGCGCGGCGCTATCCGAGGCCCTCGATGTCGGCCGTCACGGATCATTGGTTGGTCTATGCGCCGGTTTGGCCCAAGGGCCGGTGGACCGAGGGCGAGGCCGTCCGCAAGGACAGGATTCATCTCCCCCAGATCTTCCGGCACGTCCACGTCGATTTCGACCGCATGGTCGTCGAGGGCGGGCCCGAGGCGCTGCTGTTCGCGGCGGCGTACCCGATCTATTTCGCCGGCGTCATCGTCCACGGTGACACGTCGGACGTGCCGGCCGACATCGTCGGGAATCTCGACAACACGTCCGTGTACGTCGTCCGGACCGGCGACGCGGTGGCGCCGGTCGTCCGGACGTTGACCGACGGCGGGCATCCGG
Source organism: Planctomycetia bacterium (assembly GCA_031401505.1). Lineage (GTDB taxonomy): Bacteria > Planctomycetota > PLA2 > PLA2 > JAEUHO01 > JANNRO01. Next base: position 223 of record JANNRO010000588.1, on the reverse strand, counting down.
CCGAACGACTCCGATCGGGACCGCCCTCCGGGCTCGCCGACTGGTTGAAGACCGTTCGGCGCGAGCTGCCCACGCGATTCCGGTGGGTGGTGAAGGACAAGTCGGCCCATCGGTTTGCCTACTGGATGAACATCGACGTGCTCGACGACGCCGTTCTCGTGCCGACGGTCGAGGCCGAGATCGTCGACAACGTCATCGACATCCGCACGACGGGAGTCCGGGC
>JANNRO010000587.1:0-3227 GCA_031401505.1 Planctomycetia bacterium | reverse complement strand
TGGGAAACTGCTCGTTCCCTTCGAACGTGAACAGCATCGGCAGCGGTCCCGGCTCCCATGCGAGTCGATGCACGAGGAGCGGCGGTTGACCGTCCGTCCGTTGGAGTCGGCGATAGGGGACGAACGACTCGCGGTCGACGGGTTCGACCGGTCCGCGAAGTCCGAGCCCGAACGGGCAGGCTCCCCAGGTCCGCCAATCGGCGCGTCGATCGAGGCGAAGCTCGTGAACGCTGGCTTGTGCGCGCGACCGCAACCAGATCCATTCGAGGTAGTGCTCCGGGAACATGGTCACGCGGCAACTCGTACCCTGTTCGCGATGCGAGTGCGCGTCTGCCGTGACGACGAAGCCCGTCCGTTCGACTTCGGCGATGTCGTGGCCGTCCGGGTCGACGAAACAGAAGACGTGATCGAGCGCGAGGGACATGGCCGAGATCGTATCCGCCGGTCTCACCTGACTCGGACCTGCGGAAGTACGGAGATGGTTTACGTTTACACCATCTCCGTATTCTCCGTACTCTCAGCGGTCCGGAGTTGACGTGTCGGGCGGAGGCGTGGCCGCGTCGTCGTCGCCGCGCGGCGCGATCGAGTGAAACTCGATCGTCGGGCGGCCGAGAACCGGGTGAAGCGCCTCACGAAGCAATTCAAGGAAGAGCCGCACGCTCTCGATTGCAGCCGATGTGTGCTTCACGATGAGGGTGCCGTTCTTGACATCGATGCTCGCGCCGCGGACATCCCATGTGCCAGGGTCCACGGCCGAACGGATCGCTTCCACGAGCGGATCGGACGGGAATACGGGCTCCACTTCCGCGAGTTCGGGCGGCTGCGGCGGGATGTAGCTGCTCGGGGAGAGGAAGATCTCGTTGCCTTTGAAGTTCCGGATCTTCACGGCCAAGTCCTTCACGTCGAAGTACTTGAGTCGCAACTCGGGACGGACCTCGTTCTTCGTCGCGATCGTCACGACGCCGTCGCGGACCTCCCACAGGAGATCGTAGGGCGTCGTCACCACGTTGGTGAGGACCCAGAGAATCGAGACGTCGTCGAGGCCTGGGACGGTGATCCGCACGTCATCGAATCGCGCGCGGCGCGCCGTGGGCGTGAGGTGAAAGCTGACGCCAGTGCACGATTGGAGCCAAGTCATGACCTGGTCCAGGTTCTGATCTTCGAACGAGAGGCCCCTGACGCGGACCGCCTCGAGCTTTGCGACGACCGCTGCCTCGACGTTCGTGACGTCGGAGTCGTGCTCGACTGGTGCTGCGATGTTCGGATCCGACGGAGTGACCTCGTACGGGTTTGCCGGTGGTCGCGTGTCGTCGATCAGACGTCGGCGCGCGTCCTCCCACCCCTCGGTACACGCCCGCATCGCGGCCGTGTGGCGCGCGACCTCCGCGGCCGCGTCGGTTGCGAGGCGGACAAGTTGCTGCGCCGCCTCGCTGTCCGGGCCTTCGATGACCGCCGCCTCGGCGTACCGTCGCGCCACGTCGTACTCACCACGGCGAAAGGCGAGGTTCGCCTCAAAGGCGTACGCGCGCATGCGGCCGAGCCGCTCGAGCGCCTTCTCGCGGACCGACTTCGCATACACCCGCACGAAGTCGGTGAACAGGCGCCGTCGCCGGATGAGTCGCTGCTCGAGCAACTCGTCGGCGACCCGGATCGGCCGGGGCGGCACGGCGAGTTCCGGGGGTGGCGTCGTGTCGGGAACGGGCTCGTCGGTGATCGTCGACTCGTCCTCGAGGATCGGCGTCGCGGGCTCGCGTGTCGCCGTCATCCGCGCTGCGGCGAGGCCTACGCTCGACATCGCGAGCAGGGACAGGCCTCGTCGCGCGCGCATGAATCGCTCCCGCCTGCGCGTTCGTTCGAACGCACGGGGGCATCGAACACGCGACGGGTCACGCGTCCGTCAGCGCTTCATCACGCCGAGGTCACGGCGTGCGAGCGGACGAGCGACGTTGCGTCGGCCGCAGTCCGAGATCCGGAGCCATGCGCGATTTCTTCGACAATGCGAGACGCACGGTCCGCGCGACGGCCTGCTCGGGGTCAGCAATTCACCGCGCCCGACGGGCGAGTGGAAGAACACGTGCCTGGCTCCATGTATCGCTGTTTCGGACGCTACCGGCCTCGCGCGTGCCTCTTGCTCTTGCTCTTGTTCTTCGTGCCGGTCGTCAGTTTCCGAACGACTTCGCGCTTCACGCGCGCTGCGAGCCGTGTCTCGTGCTCGCCCACGAATCGCTCGACGAGCGCGTGGTCGCGGGACGAGAGGTTCCTCAGCGCCCACGACAGCGCCTTCACGACGTGATCGTGCCGGTCGTCCACCAGCCGTGCGCACACGCGCACCGACGCCGTGACCGGTGACTGCCCTCGCAGCGAGGCACGTTGGAAGGCGGTCGCGACGGTGGCGAGCGCCGCGCGGCGCATCCAGGGATCGCGAGAGAGCGCCCATCGCTCGAGGACGGCCGCTGCGAGGACTCCCGCGGAGTATTGCGGTCCGGACAGTGCCGAGCAGAAGCCATCCACCGCCGCCCAGTTGTCGTTCCCGTAGAAGAGGGCTTCGAGCTGCTTCACGCCCAGTCCGTCGCGCGCCGACGGGATTGCACCAACAATCTCATACGCGACTTGCCGCGCGTCGTGGTTCTTTCGTGCCACCAGCGCGAGCGCGACGTCGATGGCCTTGGCAGGATCAACTTTCAGCACCTTGGCGTGCAACCTCGCGATCCGGCGCACGTCGGGCACCGTGCAGCCGAAGTGCACCAGGTTCGTCGTCATGTACTCGGCGGCCATCAGGTCCGCGCGCCTCGGGATCCCGACGGCACGGAGTTCGTCGAGAATCTCGCGCGCGATCCGGGCGGGACTGGACATCGCACGAGCCTACCCCGCAGCATGGCGCATCGCGGCGACAGCTCGCTCGGAGTCAGCAATTCACCACGCCCGACTGGCGAGTTGAAGAAAACGTGCCTGGCTCCGTATCTCCGAATCTTCGACCGCTACGTCGGCTTCCAACGCGAGACGAGACCCGCGGCGTCGGGTAGGCGGCGCTTGACGGGCTGGCCGATGTCGCGGGCGCTCGGCGTCGCGAACAGGTCGCCGCGCTCGAAATCGCGCAGTCGTTCGGCTGCGTCGGCGTCGATCCCGCGGTCGAGGATTTCGTAGTTGTGCCGCACGCCGTCGGCGCCGAGGCCCGTGAAGACCCATCGGCCCTTCAGCCGCACGATGGGGGACGTCAATCGGGCGAC
>JANNRO010000586.1:0-4167 GCA_031401505.1 Planctomycetia bacterium | reverse complement strand
CTCCCCCGCCGCCCCCTCCATCCGCTGTTTCTGCGTTTGGCTTCACTTCTCGCCGCTACCTGCCGTTCCGCCGAACGAAGGTCGACCGTCGAGGCTGCCGGCGCGAGACCGCGCAAGGAAGAAGGGTGCGTCGCGGCCTCTGCTCCGGCCGCGAGCACCCTTCTGACGCCGCCCGGTCCGCGCCCGCAGCCTCGCTCTAATCATCCTCCCGAGTGGCCTTGTTGATCGATCGCAGGAAGTCGAGGTTGTTGTCGGTCTTGCTGACCCGGTCGATGAGGATCTGGAGCGCCTCGAGCGGGTGCACCTTGTTGAGCACACGTCGCAGGATGTACAACTTGTCCAGCGTGCTCGGCGGAAGGAGTTTCTCCTCCTTGCGCGTGCCCGACTTGTTGACGTCGATCGCGGGCCAGATGCGCTGTTCGGCCGCGTTGCGGTCGAGTACCAGTTCCATGTTGCCCGTACCCTTGAACTCCTCGAAGATCAACTGATCCATCTTCGAACCCGTGTCGATCAACGCGGTCGCGAGGATCGTCAGCGATCCGCCGTTCTCGACGTTGCGCGCTCCCGCGAAGAACGCCTTCGGGCGCTCGAGGCTGCGCGAGTCGAGGCCGCCCGACAGCGTGCGCCCTCCGCCTCGCTGGAGCAGGTTGTAGGCGCGCCCCAGACGCGTCAGGGAGTCCATCAGGATCACGACATGTCGGCCCGTCTCGACGAGCCGCTTCGCCTTCTTGAGCACGATCTCCGTGATGCGCACGTGGCTCTCGGGCGGACGATCGTTGGTCGAAACCGCGACCTCGCCCTCGACCGCGCGGGTCATCGCCGTCGCTTCCTCGGGCCGTTCGTCGACCAGCAGCACCATGAGATACGTGTCGGCGTGGTTGCGCATGATCGCCTGCGCGATCTTCTGGAGAATGATCGTCTTGCCGGCACGTGGGGGGGAAGTGATCAGCCCGCGCTGTCCGAAGCCGATCGGGCTCATCATGTCCACGATGCGGGCGGTGGTGTCGTTCCAACCGGTCGTCAGATCGATCTTGCGGTCGGGATCGACGACGGTCAGCGATTCCCACGCGGGCGTCTTGGCATAGAGGTGGGCGGCGACTCCGCCGATCGACTTCACTTGCAACAGTTGGGGGTTCTGCCCGGGGCGCTTGGGGGGGCCGATCTCACCGTCGATCACGACGCCGTCGCGCATGCCGTACTGGCGCACGAGCGGCAAAGGTACGTACGCGTCGTCGGTCGCGGGGAAATAGAGATTGGCCGGGCGGCGCAGGAACCCGTGCCCCTCGCGCATCAACTCGAGCACCGGCATCTTGTACAGTTCGGCCGTCGTCGGCGGGACGAACGGCTCGGCGGGTACGACCGGCGCGTCGACTTCGTCGCCGCGATGGTTGAACGCCGCCGCGAGCGGATCGTCCTCGGTGGCGGGCGCGGCGCCGTAGCCGTCGGCCTCGACCGGGAATCCCCCGCCATATCCGCCCGACGATCCTCCGGCGCGTCCGCCGCCCCCACCCCCGCCGCCGGTGCGGTTTCGACCCCCGCGTCGTCGACGGCGACGTCGTCCGCCGGGTCCGGGCATGGGCATGGGCATGTCGTTCATCGAGCAACTCCGAATTCGTACGCCAAGGGGCACTGCGAGGGCACTGCGAGGCTCGCGGTCCAGTCCACGACCTGACTCGTCGGCAAGCCGACGCGGACGATCCGCGACGGTGACACCACGGTCAGGGGGGCGCGTCGGGGCCGGAATCCGCTTCTCGGCATCCGGACCCGCGTCCGATCGAGCATTCGATCGAACTCACGCGACCCGCTACACGCGATTGACGCCCGGCTCGGATGCGGCACTCGAGCCGGGGCTCGGACCGAACGCGTCGAGCCGATCCCGAAATGGGACGCACCCGACCGCGACCGGACCAGAGCCTCGAAACTCGCGAACACGGCACAGACTCGTGTCCTCCGATTTTCGGACGACCAAGTCTTCGCGAGACTCGATCCTCGAAAAACCCGAAGAGAACGCGATTCCTCGTGCCCGGGAAGTTCACCCGAACCGACAAACGGGCCTTGCGGCCCGCGAGCCCACGAACCCAAACTCCTCGTCACCGCTCACACGCTCCGTGGCCGATCGCATGCTGCCGATCGTGCCTCTGGGCGCGGCGCGGGGGAGGAGCCGCTCGCAGCGCTCCAACGTCCACCGGAACGTAGCGTACCCTTGAGCGGCCCCAAGGCAAGGAATCGACGGCCGCTTGTTCGCCTGACGTCTCGAATCGGCCCTGACCGGGCTTCGTCGGCCCCGCCGGGGGGGATACCTTTCCGACCCGCCGCTGGCCCCGCCTGTCCGCGCCGCGCCCATCCGGAGATCGTCATGGAGTTCCGCGTCGAAGTGTTGGCGCCCTGTCGCAAGAAGGTCACGGTGACCGTCCCCGCCGAGCGCGTCCGCAAGGAAGTGGACGGTCAATACGCCGAAGTCAACAAGCAGATCGTCATTCCGGGCTTCCGTCCCGGCAAGGCGCCGCGACGGTTGCTCGAGTCGAAGTTCGGCGTCCACATCCAGGGCGAGGTCAAGCAGAAGATCGTCGAGGCCGCGTACAAGCAACTGCTTGACGAAAAGCGCATCGCGCCGCTGACCCAGCCCGCCGTCGACGTCGACGCAGCGACGATCGATCCGACGAAGGCATTCGAGTTCGCGTTCGAGGTGACCACCCGACCCGACTTCGAGATGCCGAACTGGAAGGGTCTCGAGGTGAAGGTTCCTCCGGCGGTCGTCTCCGAATCCGACGTCGACGCAGGCGTCGAGCGCATGCGGCTCCAGGAAGGCAACCTGGTCCCGAGCGACTCCGGCACCGCGGCGGACGACGTCGTCGTCTTTGACTGGAAGGCGACCGAGGGAGACGAGACCCTCCACACCGAGCACAGCGCCTATTACCGCGTGGGACGTGGCGTGATCGACGGGATCGTCGTCGACGACATCGACGGCAAGATCATCGGGGCGAAGGCAGGCGACACGTTCGTCCTTCGGGGGCGCGCGCCCGCCGACGACCCACGTCCGACGCTCGCGGGCAGGTCGTTCACGATCCGGCTCGACGTGACCGAAGTCAAGCGATTCAAGCCCGCCGACCTCGATGCCGAGTTCTTCAAGCGCCACGACCTCGAGGACGTCGAGGAACTGCGCAAGAACGTCCGCCGCGGCATCCAGCGGGCGAAAGACCGCGAGCGCGGCCGACTCGCCGAGGAGCGACTGCTCGACGGCCTCGTGGCGTCGGTCGCGTTCGATCTGCCCGCCGAGATCGTCGACGGATCGGTGGCCGATTGGTCCGAACGTCGACGCGTCGAGGCGGTGGCCGAGGGTCGCGATGCCGACGAGATCGCGAAGGAGCTGACGGCCGGCAAGGACGAGCTGCGCACGAAAGTCGAAAGCGATCTCCGGCGTCACTTCGTGCTGGAGAAGATCTCGGAAGCCGAGAACCTCTCGGTGTCCGAACAGGAGCTCGTCGGCGCGGTCGAACAGATCGGCCGCGACAACGGACGTCCGGCGAGCGATGTCATCCAGCATTTTCAGGAGCAGCCCGGCCGCCTGGCCGAGTTGCGGGCCCACTTGAAGCACGAGAAGGCGCGCGAATCTCTTCGCAAGGCGGCGACGCTCATCGACGAGACCGTGCCGACGCCGGCGGACGCCGATCCGAAGGCTTCCCCCCGCAAGGGCAAGTAGAACGGACGACCGGCTCGACCCGCTCGACGACGGTAGGTCGCGACGGACCCGAACCGGGCGACGATCGACTTGCTCTCCCGTAGTTGAGCGGATCGACGAGACCGTCGCAGTAGGGTGTACGACCCGAAGGAGCCCGCCATGTCCCGAGACTTCGCCGCAGTCCCCGCCGACTTCGCCCCTCGCGATCCCCGAATGACGCCGGCCGGGCCGGGAGTCGCCGCGTTCGGAGTCGACCCGCAATCGGAGTACTACATCCCCGTCGTCGTCGAGCGCACGGGACGCGGCGAGCGCTCGTGGGACATCTACAGCCGGCTCCTCGAGGACCGCATCGTGTTCCTGGGCTCCCCCATCGGCGACGGGCTCGCCAACGCGATCATCGCGCAGTTGCTCTACCTCCAGAAGGCCGACAAGTCCCGCGACATCCACCTCTACATCAACAGCCCCGGAGGCAGCGTCTCGGCCGGGCT
>JANNRO010000585.1:0-10544 GCA_031401505.1 Planctomycetia bacterium | reverse complement strand
CGTCGCTGCTCGACGCAGGCGACGTCTCGGCCGAGGAAATCCGGCGACTGAAGAAGCGGTTGTCCGATCTCGAGAAGGGGGGCACATCGTGAACCTCGTCGAAGTGCTGGCGACGGCGGCGATCTGGGGCGGGGCCTCGCTGGCTGTGGCACTCGGATGTGCGTCGCTGCGCCGCGTTGCGCTCTCGACGCGTCGGGAGATCCTCCTTGCGGCGCTCGCCGTCGCGGCGGCGGCACCGCTCGTAGCCTTCGTTTCGACGGCGTTCGGTCTCGGATTGCGGCCGAATCTCGAGTCCGCGCAACCGAGTGCGCTCGTCGCGCCGAACGCGGTGCCGAATGCCGACTCCGTGCTGTCGATCTTCAACCGGGCGGATCAGTTCGCGGACGTGGTAGCCGATCCGCGTCCGGCGGCGGTGGCGATACCTGCCACTGTCGTCGCGACGAACGGCGCCGTGGCGGCGCCCCTCCCGTGGGCGCGGCTCGCGGCGCTTGCGTGGCTGGTCGGTTCCACGCTCGGGTTCCTGCGCATCGCGGCGAGCGTCGTCCGCTTGAGAGCGCTCCGTCAATCGCTGACCCCGTGCCTCGACGCCCGGGCGCCGGGCGTCTTCACGAGCGTCGCGTTGCGAGTTCCTGCCACCGTCGGCATCTTCGATCCGGTCGTCGTGTTGCCGCCGGGGCTGTCGGACGACCTCGACGATGCGGAACTCGCGGCCATCCTTCGCCACGAACGCGCGCACGTGACGCGTCGCGACCCGTTGGGCGGGCTCGTCGCACGCCTGGCGCGCGCAATCCATTGGGCCAATCCGCTGGCACACGTCGCGGCCCGGCGCTTTGACGCGATCTGCGAGTCGCTGGCCGACGGCGCCGCGGTCTGCAATCGATCGGACCTCGCGCCGCGCTACGCCTCCTGCCTCGTGCGGCTCGCCGAGCGGGCGGTCGCACCCGTTGCGGCGACGGGCGTTCACGGCATCGTCGGCGGTCGCGGCGCGTTGACGCGCCGAGTCGAGGCGCTGCTCGACCCCGCGCGGCGGCCCGATCCGCGACCCTCGCGTCGGGGGCGCGTGGCGGCGGTCCTCCTCGGCGTCGTAGCGATCGTCGGCGTCGGTTGTTGCTGCCGCGGCTCTCGGACCTTGCCTCCCGCTTGCTGTGACGAGCCCGCACCCGTTATCCAATCCGCCGCGACGAAGCCGGATGCCGTGGATCTCGTGCAATTGACCGCGTACGCCGGGCTTTCGAATCGGGAGCGGCAGCCCGCTCTCGAAGGAGTTCATTACTACGAGGAACTCAGTTTCGGCCCTGGTGGCGCTCCGGGCCGCCCTGCGTCGAGAGGGGTGCCCGACGCGATCGCAATCGTTCCCGCCGGTGCCGCGACGCGAGCGAAGGCGTGGCGCAGCGCCATTCGGTCGACGAACGACCCGGCGACTCGCTCCGCCGCGCTCACCGCCGTCCGAGAAGCCCTCGGTTCGAGCGACCCGAGCATGCTCCTCGCGGGCCTACGGGCTGTGTGCTATCTGGATGACGTCGACTACGACCGGGACGACTTTCGCGCGCGAATTCTCCCGCACGCGAAGCGGCCCCAGGACGACGAGATTCGACGATGGGCCCGCACGGCGCTCGTCTCGGTGAAGCCGGATCCTGCGGACATGCCCCTCGTCATCGAGGACGCGCAGACGGCGGGTCGGATCGATGCCGAGCTGATTGCGCGCGACCTGACGACGTTGTCACAGGGGGTTATCGAGGGCGCGACGGCGGATGCCGTGCTGGCTCTGTTGCGCGACGGGACCCACTTCCGAAAGGCGGTCGTCATGCGGGGTCTCCAGTCGGCGAAATCGTTCTCGCCCGCGGTCGAGGCGCGCCTGATCGCGATCGTCCGTTCGGTCGATCCGCAAGACTTTGATTCGCACTACTTCTTCGAGTTCCTGGCGATTCGCTGGGACCCGAAATCGGATGCCGTCGTCGACGCGATCCTCGACACCGTGGACAGGGGACGGGACCAGATCGAGATCATGCTTCGGGGCCTCGAGACGGGGCTCTCCGACTCGCAGCGCGAACGCGCCGCGACGCGGCTGCTCGTGATGGTCGACAAGGCCGGAGTGAGTTTCGCCCGACGTCTGCTGCTAACGACGCTCGCGAAGATCGCCGGGCATGCGCACGTTTCGCAACTCGAAGCGATCGCCGCGAGTCCGAACGTCGACGCGACCACCCAGGCGCTTGCGACCGCCGCCGCGAAGGCGGCGAGGGCTCGTCGATAGGAATCCGTCAGTCGCGGACGTCCGCGTGGAGTTTGATCTCGAGACGCGGGTGCGACGGGTCCGCGATGTGGAGCCGCAACATCGCGTTGACCGGTCCACTCGCACGCTTTTGGCCGTCGTAACGGACCTCTACTTGCCAGCCGTCCGCGCCGCGATCGACGGGCAGGCCGACCGTGAAGCCCGCGCCCTCGATCTCGGCCTTCGTCACCGTGAACGCCTCACCTTGCTCGCCCGGGAAGACCGTCACGACGCGCGGAGGCGTCACGACGTCGGAGGTGCCGCCGACGAACCCGAACTTCACCGTTGGCGGCGACGTGTAATACGTGGGCGCGACCAGCAACTGCGAATGGAGCAGGATCTCCGGGCGACCGGGGTGGGTCGTGACGACCTTCAGCGATTCGTCGTTGAGATCGAGGGTGTGGGCTCCCGGGTGCGTGACGGTCAGGTCGAACTGCCGGTACATCGGGTCGTCCGATTCGACCGGCTTGGCCGACGCGAATGTCCACGCGAACTTCGTCTTCGTTCCCTCGACGGCCGTCACGTTCCAATCGGCGTCGGACTTCGGCGACTTCAATCGAACGACCGCCGTCCCGGGCCTGCCCGGCGCGTGGCGACCGAAGTAGACGACGCTGCCTGCCGCGACGCTGGGCGACTTCGCGACCAGCACGCCGAGGCGGACGTCGAACTTCACGTGGATCACGACCTCGCGCCGCGCGGGATCGCTCGAGACGATCGTCACGTCTTTCTCGATGAGGCCTTCCCGCCCCTTCGTATCGATGCGCAGCCGAAGGATGCCCGTGCGATTCGGTAGGAGGCGCATGTCGCCGACCCACTCGGCCAGCAGGCACCCGCACCCCGTGCGCGGCTTCTCGAGAATGCAGAGCAACCCGCTCCCCGTGTTGCGCACGACGATGTCTCGCTCGAGCGTCTCGCCCTGCCGAGTGGCACCGAGGTCGAGCGTGTCGGACCGCAAATCGAGAGTCAGCGTCCCCGGATTCGCCGGGTTGGGCGCGCACTCTGGCGACGAATCCGTGGGCGTCCGTCCTTGCGTCGGAATCGGGGCCGGGCCGGGCGGGATCGGCGGGTCTCCGGCGCGCGCCTCTGGGGCGCCGTGCCCGTGAAACCAGATGGAGAATCCGCCTGCGAGCATCAGCAGCAGCACCGTGGCTGCGATCCAGAACCTCTTCGCCACGATAGCCTCCTCGAGAGTTGTCCCGCCGCCCGACGCCGACTCGACCGCTTGCATCACGACGCCTCGCACGTCATCGAGCCCCCGCGGCGCCCGATCGAATCCGAGCGCGAGCGCGACGCCCGACATCGAGCGCTTCAACCGGTCGAGCGCTCGCGAGAGAATGGAGCGGGTCGTGCCCGGCGGTTCGCCGCGGACGTGGGCGATCTCGGCTGGTTCGAGGCCGTACCGCCACCGAAGCAAGGCCACGCTGCGATACGGTTCGTCGAGCGCTTCGATCGCCGCGCGTGCACCGTCCGAGTCGTGCGTTTCGTTGGACACGTCGGCGGGCTCGCCGCCGCCATGCTCGACGGCGGCCCGAACCGTGGCCGTGCGCCGCCGCGCGCCGCGGCGCGCATGCAGGATCTGGTGCTGCAGGATGCCGACGAGCCACGGCATGACCCGACGACCGGATTCGAAGCGCTCGATCGCCGCGAGCGCCGAGATGTACGTCTCCTGGACGGCGTCTTCGGCCGTAGCCGGGTCATCGAGGAGCGAAAGCGCGACGTGGAACAACTCGGCCGACGTCGCGTCGAAGACCTCGGCAAACGCGCGGGCATCGCCGGTCTCCCGGTAGCGAGCCAGCGCAGACTCGACGGTCGTCGGATGGGATGGGGGCACGGGGGAGGGAAGGGCGTCCATGCAGCGTTCCTATCCCGGCCGACCCGGTTGCGTTGCGTGCCCGCGAGCGCGCGGTCGGCCAAGAGCGTACGATGACGCGCGATGGCAGCCCGGAGGACGAAAGCGGTCTCGATCTCTCTGGCGTTGCTGGCGGCCGCAGCGCTGTGGATCGCGTGGCCCACGAACTCGGGACGGCCCGACCCCGAATCGCGGACGGGACCCGAGTCCGATTCCGTGAAGTCCGACGGGCAACTCGCGCCGGCTCCCTTGCGTCTACGACCGAGTCCTGTCGTGCCGGTCGCACCGGTTCCGGTGACGGCCGTCGCATCGACGTCGATCGAGGGTGGCATCCTCGAGGGCAAGGTCCGGGACGCCGAGGGGCGACTCGCGGCAGGGGTCGTCGTGACGGCGCTCGAGCCCGACGAGCCGCCTCCACCGCGGCGGCAAGGCCACATGTGGTACGTCGGGGAAGCGGACGTAGCCGCCGCCAAGGCGAGGCAGCGGTCGGCTGTCAGCGACGGAGCCGGTCACTATGAGATTCGCGGGGTTCCCCTCGCGACCGAGATGACCGCGGCCGTCCACGTGACGGATCGCCTCGACGGGCGGAGCGAGCCCGTGACGTTCTCCCGGTCCGGCGAGAGACAGCGACGCGACGTGGAGGTTCCGCGGGCGGGCAGCGTGCTCGTGACGTTCGTCGGACGATCGGTTCGGTCCTCACCGGTGGGAGGCCAGATCACGTTCCAGGGGCCCACCGGTTGGGTCGAGTCGTTCGACGAGTCGAACCAGAAGGACGGGGCGTGGCTCGTCGAGGGACTGCGCCCAGGGACGTACACGATTCAGATGTTCCCGCCCGACGCGCCGGTCGAGAGCCGGGGCGTCGAAGTTCGTGCGGGCGAGCGGACGATCGTCGAACTCTCGCCGCCCACGGGGAAATCGCTCGACGGCATCGTCGTGGACCCAAAGGGGGCGTCGGTCCCGAATGCGAGCGTCCGGTGGATCGGCTCGGGCTCGATCCTCGGAGAGACCGACGCCGCCGGCCGTTTCCATTTCGAGGGCATCGTCGACGATGTCGGGAGCCTTCGAGTCCACAGCTTCGGGCACGGCTCAAAGCCCGAGTTCGTCCAGAAGGAACTGGAAGGGGTCGTGCCGGGTGGGGACCCCGTGCGCGTCGTGCTGACGCCACCACCCCACGTCATCGCTCGGATCGTGGGACTCGATCCAACGACGCCGGTCACGATGGCCGTTCTCTCGCGAAGGATCACGACGGGACACCAGTCTCAACCGGCGGGAGACGGGCGTGTCGACGTCGGACTGATCGAATCGAGCGTGCCGACCCTGCTCATCCTGAAGGTAGCCGGCTTCGCGCCGCGGATCGTCGACGTCGTCGGGCCACTTCCCGGCGGTGTCAGCGATCTCGGCGACCTCTCGTTCGACAAGGGGCGGACGATCGTCGGCGTCGTGCGCAACGAACGCGGCGCCGTGGTGCCCGGAGTGACGGTGCTCGTCGCCGAGAAATGGCTCGACGAAGCGCACGAGACCTCGGCCGACGGGGCGTTCCGATTCGAGCGCATGCCGGACCGTGCGACCGAAGTCCGCGTGAACGCGCCTGGATACCCGGTGCACATCATCGTGATTCCCGCCGGTCCTGCGGGGGAGAGCCCGACGATCACCGTTACGCACGGCGGGACGCTGACGGTTCGAGTGGTCGATGACAAGGGAGCGGCGGTCGGGGGCGCGAGCGTGAGTTTCGCGCCGGACGGGCCACACCCGTATGACGTCGACTACGACAAGACGCGCCGGAGCGGGGAGGCCGACGCGGAGGGCAGCCTGCGTGCGCAACTTCAGTCGCGCGGCCATCGCATTTCGGCGTACGAAGGGAAGCGGCAGGGGAGCATCGAGAGCGTGGTCGTAGTGGAAGGCGAGTCGTCGTCGATCGAACTTCGAATTCGCTAGTCGTTGGCGGATGCGGACGACGATCGTTCCGCTATGAATTCGCGATGATCTTCTTCCACTCCTCGGCGGCCGAGGTGCACGACTCGAGGCTCCGCGGATCGCAGTGTTTGATCGCAGGGTTCGCTGGCTTCCACCCAGCCCATAGTCCTTCCAGCAGCAACTTCCCGAGGGATCGGATGTACGGATCCTTGCCCACGAGCAGCGGCAGCACTTTCTCGGAGAATCTCGCCCGGTTCGAATTCCCTCGCTTCCCCTCCCTCGACAAGGCGTCGTCGTTGACGATCGCTCGTTCCCACGTGATGGTCTCGACCGCGAGTTCGCGTACGGCCTTCGACGCGGCGTCGTTGGTGACGATCTCGAACAGCATGTCGATCGTCACGGCGTGCTTCGGGTCGCGCAACTCCGCGTCGGTGTAGGCCCGGTACGTCTGGACGGTTCTTTCGAAGGGGTCGGTGCTCGGTGGCGGGGTCGGTGGGGCGACGGGTTTTGCGTCCGACTCCGGTGGATTTCCCCGCGCTTGCTTGGCCTCGGACCGTTGGCCCTCGAGCGTTGCGATGCGTGCCTTCAACGCCTCGTTCTCTCGGCGCAACGCCTCGAGGTCGGCCTTCATGGCCTCGACGGCCGCCTTCAATCTCGCCATGTCGTCGGTCGGAGGCGGATCGTCGGCCCGTGCCGGAATCGAGAGCGCCGCCATTCCCGCGACGAACAGTACGCCGAGCGTGGTGAGAAGGCGCAAACGCATGGTCATTCTCCGGGTCGGCTTTCGTCGCACACCCAGTATCGCCGCCCTTTGACGACGCGAACAGGGGCCCTTCGGCCCGGTCAATCCCCGTAGGAGACGGCCCCGTTCGCGTGGACCCGGAGCGCGCCCGTCCCGGGAACGGGAAGGTAGGTCTCGAGTTGCTCGAGGGTCGCCCCCGAGTCGGAACCCGTCGTGATCGATGAGCCCCCGTAGTCGAGACGCTTGACGACCACGTACCCCCCGAACACGGTGAGCGCGAGCCCGTCGATCGTCACGTTGACCGGCTGCCAGATCACGTCGATCGCTACGGCCGCGGCGTCGACCAGCGTGTCGCGAATCGCAATCTTTCCTTCGACGAATCGGATCTCGAAGACGACGTCCAGCGGCCCGAGCCGCTGATAGCGCGCCTTGTCGCCGGCACCGCGCGCGGAGCCGCCGCGCCCTCCGTCGGCACCGTCGCGCGTGGCGTCGGCCGCCTCCTTCGCGATCTCCTTGGCAAGGTCGGCGAGGCCGGCGTTTGCGGCGGAGGCTTCGAGCACCGGGAGGCTCGAAAGGCGAAGTGGACGATCGCGCAATTCGACGAGCGTCTTGCGGGCCGCGGAGATCCATCCCGTCAGATCGGTCGCGTTGGCGCCGCCGGCCTTGGCCGCGTGCGCTCGTTCGACGAGCAACCGGACGCCCACGTGAGGTGCCGCGGGTCCCGAACCGATGTCGAGGTTTCGAAGCCACACGATCGAGTCCTTTGCACCCCCGTTGTCGGTCGCCAGTTCGGCTGCCACGAGAGCGAGGTCGGCGCGGGTCTCGGGAGGAACACCCGAGAGCTTCCCCGCGGTCTCCACCAACTCGCGGGCGATCGCGAGCCGGCTGGCCTCGTCTGTCGATTGCGCCACGCGAGCCGAGATCGCGCGGCGAACCAGGGAATCGGTCGGAATGACGACGGGACCTTCGGCGGCGACGCCCGCCTTCGCGAGGTCGGCGAGCCACGTCGTGACCGCCGCGTCGGGAGTCCACGTGGCGCCGAGTTTCGCGAGGATGACCTCGATGTTCCTCGCGATGGTGAGGGCCGGGGGGCCGAGCTTCTCGCTGAGGACGAGCCGTTGGGCGGACAGGAGCGGACCGAGCGCCGCCTTCCATCGATCGCTTCGGAGGTCGAGGTTGGCGAGATTGTTGAGACTCCACGCTTCGCCGAGCTTGTCGCTCGACGATCGCCGCTCTTCGATGGCCCGCTCGTAGTAGCCCAGTGCCCGAGATCGATCGCCGCGATCGCTCGAAAAACTCCCGAGATCATGGAGCACCTGCGACGCGATGTCGGCCGCCTGCGCGGAGAGGGCGGCCTCGCGCACGGGATCGAGCACCGCTTGCACCCCGGCGATGTCGGAGGCGCCCGTGGCGGCCTCGTAGAGCGCCGAATACGCGAGCCAGACGTCGGATCGCAACGAGGGCTCCGACGCGTACACTGTCAGCAGCGCGACGAACGGTTCCCGGGTCGCAGCAAGATCACCGGCCTTGACGAGGTTCCACACGAGAGCCCGTCGCACCGTCCCGAGGTCGGCGACGAACTGTTCGGGCGTCCGCTCGTAGATGGCTGCCGCTCGACGCAGCTTGCTGGCCGCTTCGCGATAGCGCCCCTCGTTCCAATCCGTAACCGACGCATCGCGAAGCCTGGTCGCTTCCTCGGCATCGCCGGCGCCGGCACGCGCGCGTTCGGCACGTGCGAGGAGCCCGAGAGCTACGGCGAACGCCCACAGCCCGAGTCGGCGCATGACACTCCTCCACGCGATGACGTTGGACGCCCGGGTACCTCGAACCTTCCCGGCCGCTCAACGCTTCTTGCCGAGTACCACCACCCGACCACCGCCGACCCGGGCGATCAGCGCGAGGAGATCGGTCGGCGCCTCGCCGACGCCGACGCAATGGATCTCCGCGCGACGGAGGAGATTCCATCGCCGCAGATCCTCGACGATGTTGTCCGATTCGAGATAGACCCCCTGCCCGGTGGTCCAGTCGTCGGCCGTCGCGGCTCCGTCGCTCAAGAGGAAGAGCACGTCGCACCCGGCATGGATGGCGTCGAAGTCGGCGTACGCATCCATAGGACCGACGCCCTTCTCTCCCGTCGAGAAGGCGCGGCGCATGCCTCCGAAGATGTTCGTCGACCCTTCGGGGCCCGCGGCGTCGAGTTCAGCGATCGCCGCATCGACGTTCGCCTTCGTGACCGGCATCATGCCCGGCGTCGAGCGCAGCGACCTGGCCGCGCGCGAGAACATCACGATCGTGAACGTGCGGGGCGAGGGGGGCGCGATGGTCGGCGGCGTGCCCGCCGGGTCACCCGTCACGGCGCCCTTCGGTTTGGGGCGGTCATGTTCCTTCTGGGCGGAGAAGAGCTGGCGACGCAGCGATGCCTTCAGGAACTCCCGTGCGGCGTCAAATCGGGTCCGCACCCGATGCCAGTCGATCGCAGCCGCGTCGGCGGCGGGGTCGACCGCTTTACCGCCCTTGCCTGCGTCGGCACCCGACCGCTTGCGCAGGTCTTCCATCTCGTTGGCCGAGAGCGGCGCGCTCATCGACCCCGATCCGTCGATGACGTAGGCCACGCGCGTACCGATCGACGCGATGCCGAAGAACACGGTCGGTGCGTCCGCATACCGATCGGGATCTTCGTCGGGGTTGGGGCCGTCACCGGGTTCATCGAAGCCTTTGGGGAACTTCAAGCCTCCGGGACCCTCCGGCGGGTCCGGATCGTCGACACCCTTCGGAAAGACGGGACCGAGCGGTTCGTCGGGCTTCTTCGGTTTGGGAACGACCGGCGGCGTCGGCGCGGGGGCCGGGACGGGTGCCGGGACGCCCGAAGCCTCGAAGTCACGTTTCCACGGAGCCGAGCCGTTGGTCGCCAGCACGTCGGACCCGAACACGGTCGCGAGCCGACGTCCGACGAACTCCCGGACGCGCTCGCTGTTCAACGGGTCGTCGAGCATCGCTAGCACGCGCTCGAGCGCCTTGCGGTACCCCGGCTCCTTGATGCGCTTGCGGGCGGTGGCAACGAGCGACGCCATCCCCTCGACCAGCAATCCCCGCCCGCCCTTCTCGTTGGGCAGGTCCTTCGACAGCGCCACGACGACTTCGAACGTGTTCTTGGGCAGGCGCTCCTCGAGCACGCGGAGCGCCGCCGCGCGCAAAGCGCCCTCCTTGGTTCCGTCGAGGACGACGGCCCCTGCGACGCCGGGGACGAACTCTTCCTCGACGTGCAGCGCCCGGTACCAAAGCCACGCGTCGGCGGGCGTTGCGCACTTCTCCCGCCAGGCGGCGTACGGCGGGGCGAGCGTCGCCTTGCCCTTGCAGTAGCGCCCCGCGATCGAGGCGATCAGGAATCGATCGGGCCCGTCGGCCCACGCCTTCTGCCGATAGTCCTCGACGAAGAGTGGAATCGCGCGCGGGTCCTGCGTCCGAGCCAACTGGGCTCTCATCCCGGCCCGCGCCATGAGCGACTTCTTCGCCTCGGGGGCCACGACCTGGCGGTATTGCTGCTCCCGCACGGCGAAATCGTCGTCGGCCGCCTGCGCCCGCGAGGCTCCGAGGGCGAGTCCGACCGCGAAGACCGCGAACATCCGGCGGGAGCCGCTCATTGAGACCGTCGCCTCCGCAGGGGGTGGGGCACTCTACCCCCCGGTCGCGAATCGGGCCCCCCGACGCGACGCCCCCCCCGGTGCGAAACGCCTCGCGATCAAGGTTTCGGTCCCTCGGGCATCCCTCCC
>JANNRO010000584.1:0-4767 GCA_031401505.1 Planctomycetia bacterium | reverse complement strand
CGCGAATGCCGCCGCTCCGCGCGTGATGGTACGGCGGAGCGGCGACGAGGTGATCGATTCGTTCGACGGAGAGTCGCTCCGTTCGCTAACAGTCCTTGGAGTGGGACTTCGAGCCCGACTTCGACCGGGAGCCCGACCTCGAGCCCGACTTCGAATTCGAGCCGGATTTCGACTTGGAACCCGACTTCGAGTCGGAACCGGACTTCGACTTGGAACCGGACTTCGACTTGGAACCCGACTTCGACTTCGACTTCGACTTACCCTTGCACTTCTTCGTCGTCGGCGGCGGGCAACGCGGGGGGGGCGGAGGCGGGCACGGCGGGGGCTTGGGCCGGCACGCACCCGCGCTCGCGTCGCGCTCGCTCAGCGTCAAGATCGTCGGCACGGCGAACGCCGCCGCGATGCCGAGTCCCAAGCGCCGAAGCGCCGTACGGCGCGACAGCGCGATTTCCGACTCATTGCGAATCTGCTCACTCATCGCAGTCCTCCCAAGAATGTTGTCTCACTCGAAACGTCTCGCGCTAGTGGAGACCCATGGAGGGCAGCGTAGGAAATCGAGACACTTCTGTCAACGGGGAGGCATCGATCGGGACAAGGCAATGTCCAATAAAGTGAACGTCGCTCCTGCGCCCGTGTCGTACCGCGCCTCCCGCCGAAGTCTCGGCCCGGCACCTTCGCCCGCCCTAACGAAACTCGCGAAGTGCCCTCGCCCACTCACGGTTTGACGGGTCGATCTGGATCGCGCGATCGTATGCAGCGCGCGCTTCGGCATCGCGACGGAGTGCTTTCAATTCGCGACCGAGCAGGCCCCAGACTCGATCGTTGGCTGGGTCGGTGCGTGTCCTTTGCTCGAGGCCGGCGAGGGCGCGCGTCGCGTCGATCGTCCGAAGCGCCGGATACCAGCGGCCGGGATCTCCGTCCGACAGCGCACGCTCGAGTTCTGCGAGCGCCTCGGCCGTACGTCCGGCCGCCGCCAGCGATACGCCGTAGTTGCCGTGTCCCGACGCATCGGCGGGACGTTCCTTGACGTGCGACGCGAGAATCGTGAGCGCCGCCTTCGGGTCGAGTTCCGTCAACGCCCGCTGCCAATCGTCGGCGTCCGGATTCTTGCGGTACGCGGCGACGTACTGCTGGAACGCTTCGTCCGTCCGCCCGGCCGCGCGCAGGGCGTTCGCGTAACGCCCGATCAAGTCGTCGCGCGCGGCTCCCGGAGCGTCGAGGACGCGCCTCTCGACGACCGACAACGCGGCGTTCGGGTCAAGTTTCACGAGTTCATCGATCCACTCGAGGTCCTTCGGATCGTGTGCGTGTGCGCGCAGGAACGCCTTGACCGCGTCGTCCTTTCGACCGGTGAGGGCGTACATCTCTGCGAGGGCGCCGAGCATCTCGTCGTCGGCCGAATCCTTCGTCAACCCGATGACGACATCTAGACCGCGGACCGGATCCGCGGCCACGAGATCGCGAAATGATCGTCGCTTCGGGTCGCGTTCGGCCGCCCGTTTGAACGCATCGAACGCGCCGGTCGCGTCTCCGGCGTCGCGGCGAATCTCGCCGAGGAGCGCCCACGCGGTCGGGTCGTCGGGGTTCGTGCTGACGAGCGCTCGCAGGCGCGCGTCGGCGGCGGCCGGTGCGACCTTGCGCAGAGAGCGCAGCGCATCGTGATCGGCCGGATTGGCGTCGAGGGTCCGCTCGAGGAAGGGGACGATCCGGAGTTCCTGATTCGCCTCGATGAGCATCGCGCGAAGTACCTCGAACTCGTCGGAGTTCCATCGCTCCGAACTTTCGAGCCCGAAGAGTGAATTCACCGCACCCTCGGCGTCAAGACGAAGGAGCAATCGAGTCAGATCGGGATGGAAGCCGCCCTGGCGCGGCAGCGCTTCGCGCACGAGCGCGAGCGCACGGTCGTTCTTCCCCGCGCCGACGAAGACGCGCGCGACGGCGCCGGCGTCGAACGCCGCGTTCGGATGGCGCTCGAGAAGCGTCGAAAGCAGAGATGCACGTTTGTCGGGCGGGAACTCTCCTAGCGACTCGAGAATGTCGTCGATCGAGAGGCCGCCTGCGAGTGCCCGCTCCGCGAGGTGAAGAAACTCGCTCTCATCGCCGTCGATTGCACGAAGTGTGGCGAGCGCAACGAACCCCCGAGTGCCGACGACGGCTCCCGCGCGTTCTCTGCGCTCGAATCCGCGTAGTGCATCGGATACATCCCGGCGGGAGATCGGAGAACGGTCGCCCTGGCCGGCCGCGAGGTCCGGTTCGTCCCCGGTGGCGTCCGGGCCATCGACGCTCGAAGCCGAGACATCCGCTGTCCTGTGCTTGCCGAGGAGGTCGTGCGCAAACCATCCACCGGCCGCCCCAGCGGCGATTCCGATCCAGAGCGCGTTGGTCGTTCGCACGTCCGTCGGTGGCCTCCGGTGCCGCGAAGCGGCAGTCTACCCCCGACCGATTCG
This sequence comes from Planctomycetia bacterium, assembly GCA_031401505.1. Lineage (GTDB taxonomy): Bacteria > Planctomycetota > PLA2 > PLA2 > JAEUHO01 > JANNRO01. The sequence continues at coordinate 2,320 of JANNRO010000584.1, read as the reverse complement.
GGTTGTTCCGGCAGACTGCGGCGAGCCGTGATGCGTCGGCCCATCGGACGACGGTCCCGTCGACCGTCTCCCCGGCATCCGCACATGGTGCCCGCTGTAGGACTCGAACCTACGACCCGGTGATTAAGAGTCACAGGGCACTATTGAAAATCGATGCGCTATTGGCAACTGGAACGTATCTGCGAAACCGTGTGTCAGAAACGTGCCAAGTTTCAACCGCTGGGGTTCTGGCGCGGTCGAGCGCGGTCGGGCCGGTGGGGGCGCCGGCCGTCGGATTTGCGCTTGTGATCTTCGGGCCGCCGCCCAGGTGTCCGGTCAGGGACCGTCCTCGCGATTGGGCCACCATCCCAAGAGGACTTCGGTGCAGGGCTGGTCCTCGGCGCCCCAAGTAGGCAGCCGCATCGACCCATGGCGCGCGCGCCGGGGACTGTCACAGCAACTAGAGCTAGAAATTTGCAATCCTCGGTTGCCTGGATGCAACGTCAGGCGCGGGGCGAGGTTACGTCGACGAACGATCCGACCTGTGCTCCCAGTTGTGCCCTTCCTCACGCATGCGCCTGCGTTCCCTCGCACTCGCTCGCACTGCACCCCGGTGAAGGCGAAGCGACCGCCTACCGAGAAATCGGGACGCGAATGCTCTTCGTTGACGGCGCGGTGCTCGCGCTCGTCGACGGATTGCTGCGGGAGGCGGTGAACGTCCGCGACCCGGCCGTCTTGATCGCGTCCGCCCGAGCCTTGCTGCACGCTGCCGTGGCCCGATCAGCCCCTGAAACGACCACCCGAAGCGAGCGAGCACCAGGATGACGGTCGCAGCGAGTCGGCAGCGGGTAGAAGAGGCGTCGTGAAGAAGCGCCACGTCGTCTTCGGCCTGCTGATCCTCGTCGTCTTCGGCGTCATGATTCTGCGACCGGGAACCGAGCCGGGAACGGCGACTTCACCCGAGACGGCCGAGGAGCGGCAGGAGTCGTCGGCGACCGCCCCTCCCGCGTTGCTGCCCTCCGGTCTTTCGCGCGTTCCGGAACCCCCGGGAACCACGGGTGCGTCGGCGTTGTGGGCCTCCCCGCCCGCCCCAGAGCTCCCGGCGGACGAACAGCACGTGACCGTAACCGTACGTCGTTCGACCGGAGAGCCGGCCGAGGGTGCCGACGTGACACTGACGAACGCCGCGCCGGAGCCTTCGGTCGCCTCCGGGTCGACCGACAGCGCGGGGCACGTGACGCTCGTAGTTCGTGCGGGTTCTTCCGGCTCGTTCCTCCGCGCCGCGTCCCGGGGCGAGGTCGCGATCCGTGCGATGTCCGCTATGGAGGCGGGCGCCATCGAGTTGCGACTTGAACCCGCGATCGTGATCCGCGTGCGTGTTCTGGATCCTCTCGGCTCTCCGGTGCTCGCGTCGGTGCGGATCGACGACTACCTCTTGGGCTCCGTCGCGTTTCGGGCCTCGTCGCCTGAGACCGGGATCTTCGAGTCCACGCCGCTTCCGCGGTCAGCCCTCTCCCGATCGGTTCGGGTAGACGTCCGGGCCGCGCACTTCGCCCCGTCAAGCGTCGCGGTGACCGCCGCGGACGCTTCTCCGATCAACGTCCGGCTGGTCCCCTTCGTCCGAGTGCGCGGGAGGCTCTTGTCGGCAGACGGCCGTCCGGTCAAAGGGACGGCGCAAGTCGTTGGACCCAGAGAATCCGCGTATCACGAAGTCAGCTTGAAACGTCGAGACGGTGGCTCTCGTACCGAGAGCGGCGGGGACAAGGCGGCACTTGTCGAGACCGATTCCGACGGGCGATTCGACATCGAGGGGCTCAAGTTCGACGGCGGAGACCTCGTCATATTCGCCGACGGCCACGCGCCACTGAGGCGGCGCGAACTGCGGGGCGATCAAGGGGAATTGGAGCTCGGCGACATCACGCTCGACGTGGGAGCGGACGTGCGAGGCGTCGTCGTCGATGGAGCTTCCCGACCCGTTCCCGGCGCATGGGTCACGATCAAAGGCGGCGAGATGAACACCCTGATCGTCGCGACGGAGACCGACGAGCAGGGGGCCTTTCAACTGGCGCACGTGGGAGCGGGAGCCCACACCGTCGAGGCGCTCTGGGCGGAGGGCTCTGAAGATTGGCAGAAGCGATCGGGGCAGGCCCATAACGTTCAGGCGGGCGCGTCCGACGTGCGGATCACTCTCGTTGGGGGAGTCACCGTGCGGTTCTTTGTTGCGGGAACCCAGACGCCGATCGTGACACAGTCGGTGACCATATCGGCCAGCGAGGTTGGACGCCGTGGCAATTCGAAGTCGTCCTCCATGAACACCTCCGGGCAGACCGACAGAGTCCGG
>JANNRO010000583.1:0-3706 GCA_031401505.1 Planctomycetia bacterium | reverse complement strand
CGCTGCCCGTCATGCCGAGGATGACGGCGTGCGTCGTCAGGTCCTTCGACTCGTAGAGCACGAGGTTGTCGGTCGGCGCGCCCGACTTCACGTCGAGTTGGCGGCCGAGGAAGAACGAACCGACCTTCTCGATGTCCTGCGGCATGCCGAAAAACCTCCGGCGTCGCGCGTCCGGCCGCGACGGAGGCGGAATCCTACCGGGGGAGCGATTCCATTCCGGGGATGGGAACGGGCGGTTCGGTGGGAGGCTTAGACGGCCCGAAGAGGGCCGGAGTGGGGAGGGAAGGCGCGGGTGCGGTCTCGTGCCACGCGAACTCGCCGCGCTCGATCGACCAGTCGTTGCCGAAGAAGCCGGCGCACCGCACGCCCGCGTTGCCCTTCTCGAGCGCGTCGACGCCGAGGATCGTCACGTCCGGAAAGCCGACACCGCTCGTGAAGATCGGCAGGCGCTCGGTGAGGCGCAGCCCCGCGGGCCCGGTGCCGGATACGACCCCCACGAGATTCCGTGTGCAACCGGCACGCGGATAGACCATCAGGCAGCCGAGGTCGCCTCCCTCGACGGTCTTGTCACCGAAGACGACCCAACCACGGGCGACACGCACCGGGCACCCGTCGAGCACCGTGTCCCACGCGCCGTTGGTGTCCGCGTTGCCATACAGAATGACGTTCCCGCTGAGTGCGGACGGTTCGGAGAGCAATTCGACATCCGACAACACGTCGGCGCCACCATTGCCCCGGTAGTACCACGTTTCGGAATCAAGCCGCGCGCGCGCGTACGAGGCAGCGTTCTCCTCGGGCGTCCCCTTCGTTCCGTAGACGAGGCGGAAGTGATTGCGGAACGCCGTCTTGAATGAACCGCCGCGCATGGGTCGCTTCCAGCCCGCGTCCCTGGCGGCAACTCGTCTCAAGGTTACCAAGAGTGGCTCGCCCCGCGTTTTGGTCCACGCACCCTTCCCGGTCTCCCATACGAGAAGGCTTCCGTGGCGCCTCCCTTCTTCGGATGCGACGGGCACCGAAACTCCGTTGAGCGTCAGACTCGGACTCTGGGAACTGATCTCGACTTCGAGTCGCTCGACATTGTCGACGCTCCCGACGACTTCGTCTCCAGCCGGACTCCGGCGGAGCCGCACCCGGCTCGGGGCGAGCGCCTTCGTCTGGCGCGCGATCGTGGCCCAATGACAGGTGCCGGACACGCCGGGATCCATCGTCGTGAAGTCGATCTCCGTGATCAACTCAACGGGGGGGAGCCTCCGTCGCGCGAAGAACTCGAACATCGGCGGCCAGTCCACGCAATCGGCGCCGGGGGCCTTGGAGGCGTCCCACCAATGCCCCGCGCCCGACTGCTCGAAGAGGCGCCAGTCCTTGTGGAAGGCGCCGAGAATCTTCGCCATCTCACGGGCCTGCGCCACCGGTACGTTGTCGTCGGCGTCGCCGTGAAGGATGTAGACACCCGTCGAGGCAAGGTTCGTCGCGAGCGCCTTCGTATCGGACGGGTTGCTGGCCCGGCGCAAGATCTCGTCGACGGCGTCGACCGGTGCCGTGCTCGGGCCGCCCGCATACGTCGAGAACGAGATCCAGCCGGCGCTCGGCCCGATCGCGGCGAATTGGTCGGGGTACGTCGCCCCGAGGTGCCAGGTCCCATGCCCCCCCATCGAGTGGCCCGTCAAGTAGATCGCATCGGGCGACGGCTTGAGTCGCGCCTTCGCCAACTCGAGCACTTCGAGCGCGTCGAGCCGCCCCCAGTCCTCCCAATCGAAGCCGTAGGGCCGCCGATTGGTCGGGCAGACGACCGCGCGACCGATGACGTTGCCGTACGCCTGCGCCTGCCCCGTCGCCTCGACGCTCGCTCCGTGGAGCGAAAGCACGAGCGACGTCACCGGGGCTCCGCTCGATCGCGAGGCGTAGTACTGGACGCTTCCGTCGATGTCGCTTCGAAACGTCGTGTTCGTGACCCACTCGTCGCGACCCTTGGAGATGGTTCTTGGCGGGAATGACCCGAACCCACGGGTGGCATCCCCGAGCCATAGCGACGATGCATCCGTCGTCGATGCCGTTTCGACGGAAACTTTGCGCAGGGTCATCGGACCGAGGCGAGCCGCGCAGGGCGCGGCGCCCGACTTCGGCGCGATCGAGATCGGACCGACCGCCGCCTGCGTCGTGTTCACGACGACGAGCCCGACGGGACCGTCCGACGTCGGCAGGGTCGCATCGTCGGGCGACAGGTAGACCGGCGCGGGCGGATCCTCGAGTGTCACGCGCAGCGAACCTCTCGACACGCGCACGAGAAACTCGTTGGATCCCTTCCGGACGACCACCGGTAGCCGCAACCAGCCGTAGCCGTACGGATCCCCCGGTCGCATCTCGCCGTTCACGTAGACGAAGTCATTGCCGATCGCGTGGAGCAGGACGACCCGCTCGTCGGGACTCTCGTACGGCAGCGAGACGTACGCGCCTTCCGAGTACGCCGCCCCGGTGAACGCCCCCTTGTCGTCGGCTTTCACCTCCGCCCACGTCCGCACCTCGCCATCGGCGGAGGTGAGGGTCTCGCCCGCTTTCGGAGGGACCCACGTCCCTCGCACGAGTCGCGCCTCGATCGGGTCGCGATGGACGGCGGTCCGCCCCTTCGACCCGACCGGCCCCGTCCGGAGGCCGCTCGTGAGCACCGCCATCTCACGGAACGTGACGACGGCAGCGGGTGTCGATTCGTCGGCACCCGCGCGGCCGCACGCGAGCACGACGGAGGCGAAGAGAATCGAGCGGACGAGCGGCCGGCGCATGAGCCCCTTGTACGCGCGACGCGTCTCGGGAAGGCACAGCCGCGATTCGGGCATGTCGGTGGGCTCGGCTACGATACGAACTTCACACGAACACCTCCATGACCGCACTCGTGGAGCCCGCCCATGCTCTCGTCCCTCGTCGCTCCCGCCGCCGTTCCGTCGCTCCCCGTTCACCCTCTCGTGCCGTCCCGCGGACCGTCCCGGGATGACGCTCTAGGCATGCGCCGCGGCCTCTCCGAGGAAGAGGTCGCTCGGCGCCTCGCCGGCGCGAACCGCACGTCAGACATCGGGCAGCGCGTGCTCGCGTTCTATCTCGTCGAAGTGGACGACCGACGCCTCTACCAGGCGACCGGGCACGGCAGCACCGCTCACTACGCCGAGGCCCGCCTCGACATCGACCGCCGTCGCACGGGCGAACTCGTCGCCGTCGGGCGCAAGCTTGCCGACCTCGCCGCCATCGACGCCGCGTTCTGCGACGGCCGGCTGGGCTGGGCGAAGCTCCTGACGCTCGCGCGGGTCACCGTCCCGGAGCACGAAGCCGCTTGGCTCGCGCGAGCGCTCGAGCTCGACGCGCGCAAGCTCGCGCTGCTTGCCAAGCAATCGAAGGAGGGCGGTCCGCCGCGGTCTCCGGGCGACGAGCGGGGGCTCTCGAATCTCACGTTCCCCTACGAGTTCCGAGTCGGGTCGCTCGCGCATGCGACGTTGACCAAGGCTCAGCAGCGCCTGCGCGTCGAACTCGGGCGCGAAGTGGACCTCGCCGAGATGGTGCTCACGCTCGCGCACGACTATCTGTCGTCCAAAGCGGATGGGACCGTCCCCGGCCGCCGCCGCGTCGACGTCTCGCCCTATCGGGTAACGCTGGTCGAACGTGTCCCCGGAGGCGCGTCGCTGCTCGTCGAATCGGAGGACGGGCCGCTGCCCATCGACGC
>JANNRO010000582.1:0-2060 GCA_031401505.1 Planctomycetia bacterium | reverse complement strand
CAATCTCGCCCAATCGAGCAACCGACTCGTCGCCGCGATCGCGCGACGGGCCACCGATCCGGGGGTCGACTCCGCCCGCGTTCGATTCGACGAGGCGTCGCTGCGCGCGTTGCTCGACTTCCACGGTGCCTGCGAGACCGTCGATACCGGTCGCGAACTCGTGGCCCGCCTCCCGGGGCTCGCCCGATGACACCCGAGCGTCGCCGACTCCTCTTGACCCTCATCGCGGCCGTGCTCGCGACGGCGGGGATCCTCGCGTACCTGGCGCCCGGTCGCTCCGATCTGCCGAGTCGCGAAGTGACCGGAATGGAGGCCCCCGACGACGGGTACTGGACCTCGCCCCTTCGACGCCTTGCAGGCCAGGGTGATCAGGACGAGTTCGACGAGAACCTGGCGCTCTCCCTCGCTCTGCCCGAGAACGCCTTGGGCGCGCTTGCGTGGGAACTCGGGGTGCCGGCGAAGGACGCGCGCTTCGCGGGCTCCGCACTGGCGTTGTTCGCGACGATCGCGTCGGCGCTGTGGCTCGGCGGACCCGTCGCCATCGCACTGTTGCTGGCACTCCTGCTTGCAGCGCCGATCCTCGGACATTTCCGCAGCGACCTCGGCGAGGGGACGGCCTTCGGGATCGTCTCGCTCTTCGGTTTGGCGATCGCGCGAAAACGCATCCGGCTGGCGGCGTTTCTCGCGGCCATCGGCCTCTTCCAGAAGGCCTGCGGCTGGCCACTCGGCGTCGGTGTCCTCGCGGCCGTGCTGATCGGATCCGGGCGAGCGGGTCGATGGAAGGACGCCGCGATCGGCACGGCCGCCGGTGTTGCCCTTTGCGCGGCGTTGGCGGCGCTCGTCTTCGGTGACGACCCGATCGCGTTCGTCGTGCGCCCGTTCGTCGCGACCGGGCAGGCTGGTGCCGGAATCGACGTCAAGTCGTTCCTCGTCCGAGCCGCGTTTCCCTGCGCGTTCGACGTCGGGCCTCGCTTGTTCCTCGCGGCGGCTCTCATCTGGGTGCTGCTCCCGACGCATCGCGTCCGTACACCGCTGGTCGTCGCGTTCCTCGCCGGGAGCGCCTTCGCGGCGCTCTTTCCGGACCCGTGGAGGGTGCTCCCGTTCTGGTGTCTCGTTCCTGCGCTGCTGGGCGCACCGGGGATCGACGATCCTGGGATCGAGACCCGCGTCGCCCGCCGCATGCTGTCGCTGTATGCGATCGCGCAGATCCTCGCAGCTTGGCTCGCCTACTTCACCGCCGCCCTGACCTCAGGGGAGATCTCGCTTCCACCTCGAGTCCTCGTGTGGGTGGGACTCGCGGCCATCGCTCTCGACATCGGGTTCGCCGGGATGGCCCGCACTCGGTTCACGACGATGGGACGATGGCTGCGCATCGCGCTCGTTGCGAACCTCGGCCTGCTCCCGATTTCGACGACCCGGATCGAGGTCCTTCGCAACGGTGGCGTCGAACGCTCGGACTTCGCCGCGCGCGTCGCCGCGCACCTTCCCGAGGACGCTCACTTGATCGCCCACTCGTTCCTCGCCGCGTCGTTCCGGGGCACGCTCTACTATCCGCCGTTCCAGCCGCTCTGGGAACGCGAACTCGACGGACCTGACGCCCCCGTCACGATCTACCGGCTACGGTCCGAGACGTCGACGTCGTCACCGCCGTCGGCCTACGCGGTCGAGTCCGCCCTGCCGATGGGTTCGGTGCGGTACGGGCGCCATCCCGACCCTCGCCCGGTCGTCCTCGAAACGCTGCGTCGCAAATAGCGCCAGGACCCCGCTACGCCACGACCCGGGCGAGCGCGGCGACGCACTCGGGGCAGATCGCGTGCTTCGCGCGCCGTTCGAGATGCGTCAGGATGTCCGTCGTGGACAGTCCCCGGCGATAGGGACGGTCCGCCGACATGGCTTCGAAGATGTCGGCCACCGCGATGATGCGGTCGGGCATCGCGAGTTCGCGCCCCGAGAGCCCGCGCGGATACCCGCACCCGTCGAGGCATTCGTGGTGATTGCCGGCCAGTTCCGCCACCTCGCGGAACGACTCGACGTGGATGTCGAGCTTCTCGCGCTCGGTG
>JANNRO010000581.1:0-1737 GCA_031401505.1 Planctomycetia bacterium | reverse complement strand
GACGAGTTCGAGGTCGTGATGGTCAGCGTGAGCTGCCCCGACGCGGTCAAGGTCCACTACGCCTACGTCGACCTCGGTGCGCCGTCGCAGACGTTCATGGATGCGTTGAAGGCGGAAGGAACGACGAAGGGCTGGTCCGTGCGGGTCATGGGCACCGAAAAGCACGTGCTGGTGACCGCGGCGCCAGAGGCGCTCCGGGCGAAGGCCGAGGGCGTCGCTTCGACGTTCGCCGGTCGCATGCTGACGCTTCGGGCGGTGAAGTCACTCGACGCGAACGCACGTCGAGCGATCGGGCTCTCGCGCATCGCGCTCAAACTCGACGCGAAGAGCGCCGGGGCGAACTTCGTCGTCGGATACGGTGCGATGCAGATCGCGTTGTCCAAGCGCCCCGCCGGCGATCTCGATCCGGCGATCACCCATCTGAAGGCGGCGCTCGACAAGTCGTCGACGAACGCGCTTTCGAAGCGCGATGCGGTGTTCGCGGAGGGGAAACTCGGGCAGGCGATCCTCAACAAGGGCGGCCCGAGTGCCGAAGCGCGCGATTATCTGAAGAACGCGGTGGCGAACCTCACCGAACTCCTGCCGAGCGACCGCAGCGATTCCATCGGTTTCCGTTACGACCTGGCGTGTGCCCACGGGCGATTGAAGGAGGTCGGCGACGCGTTCACGCAGTTGACGATGGTCCTCGAAGAAGACGCGAAGGAGCCGGTGCCGGGCATCTCGGACATCTGGCGCGAGAAGGACACGGACCTGGCGACGCTGCGCGAGGACCCGCGATGGAAGGCGCTCCTCGAGAAGTACCCCTCGGCGGGCGAGGACGAAGGCTCGAAGTAGCCCTCGGCGCGACCTATCGCGCGACGTACCGCGCGGTGGGCCGCGCGGTACGTCGCGTTTGATCAGCTGATCCGCTCGACGAGAACGGCGACACCGAGTCCGCCGCTGATGCAGAGCGTGGCGACGCCGCGTTTGAGCCCCCTCTCGGCGAGGGAGTGAAGCAGCGTCACGAGGATGCGGCAGCCGGTGGCGCCGATCGGGTGTCCGAGCGCGATCGAGCCCCCGTCCACGTTCAGCCGATCCTCGGGGATCTTCAGTTCGCGGTTGCACGCGATGACTTGCGCGGCGAACGCTTCGTTCAGTTCCCAGAGATCGACGTCGTCGACGCGGAGTTTGGTCCGTTCGAGGAGTTTGCGCACGGCCGGTACCGGGCCCAAGCCCATCACCTTCGGATCGACGCCGGCCTGCGTCATCCCGACGATGCGTGCGAGAGGCTTCACGCCGTGTCGCACGACGGCTGCTTCCGACAACACGACGATCGCGCTGCCTCCGTCCGTGATGCCACTGGCGTTTCCGGCCGTGACCGACCCGGATTTGGCGAAGACGGGGGTCATCGACGCGAGGCTCGCCGCCGTGACGCCGTCGCGGGCGTGCTCGTCGTCCCGAAACGAGATCGGCCCGCTCTTGGACGGAATCTCGACCGGCGTCTTCTCGGCTTCGAAACGTCCCCGTTTGCGCGCGGCTTCGCAGCGCTGCTGACTTCGTGCCGCGTACTCGTCCTGTTCCGCCCGCGTGATCGAGTACATCGGGACGAGGTTCTCAGCCGTCTCACCCATCAACTGGTTGGCGAGCAGGCAGTGGAACCCGTCGCGGTACATGCCGTCCACCACCTCGGCGTTGCCGAGGCGATAGCCGAATCGCGCTCGTGGCAGGTAGTAGGGGGTGTTCGACATGCTCTCGATC
>JANNRO010000580.1:0-2118 GCA_031401505.1 Planctomycetia bacterium | reverse complement strand
GGTCCCGCCCTCGAATCGAGGACGGGACCCGCGTCCGACGGATCGGCAGATGTGCTAGGAAGCCGGCGCCGCGGCCTCGCCGGTGGACCCGCCGCCCAGGAGCTCCTTCAGCTCCTTCAAGGCCTCGAGATCCTCCTGCATGTCCGCGTACCCCGCCGTCGTCTCCTCGAGCGGGATGTTCTTGCGCACGCGCGTCTTGACGTAGGTCTTGAACCCGGTCCCCGCGGGGATCAGATGGCCCAGGATCACGTTCTCCTTGAGACCGACCAGGTGGTCGATGCGGCCCGCGAGCGCCGCCTGCGTCAGCACCTTGGTCGTCTCCTGGAAGGAGGCGGCCGAGATGAACGACTCGCTCTGGAGCGAAGCCTTGGTGATGCCGAGCAGGAGGGGCTCGGCGCGTGCCGGCTTGCCGCCCGAGTCGATGACCTTGCGGTTCTTCTTGCGGAAGCGGAACTTGTCGATGACCGCGCCCGGCAGGAGGTCGGTGTCACCCGGATCGTCGACGCGCACCTTGCGAAGCATCTGCGAGATGATGATCTCGTGGTGCTTGTCGTCGATCGTGACGTTCTGGCTCCGGTAGACGTTCTGCACCTCGCGGAGCAGGTAGTTCTGGAGCGCCTCGATGCCCGTGATGCGCAGGATGTCGTGCGGAACCAACGGTCCGTCGACCAGCGCGTCACCGGCCCGGACCTTGTCGCCCGAGTGAACGCGCATGTGCTTGCCGTGCGGGACCAGATGCTCGACCACCTGTCCGCCGTCGGACTTGACGAGGATCGTGCGCTTGCCGCGCCGCTTCTCGCCCAGCTCGACGATGCCGTCGATCTCGCTCATGACCGACGGATCGCGGGGCTTCCTGGCCTCGTAGACCTCGGTCACGCGGGGGAGACCGCCGACGATGTCCTGCGTGCCCTTGATCTCGCGAGGCGTCTTCGCGAGCAGCGAGCCCGCGCGCACCTTCGTGCCGACCTCGATCTCGATGTGGGCCTTCTCGGGCAGCGGATAGAGCGCGATCGGCGTGCCCTTCGCGTCTTCGATGACGATCTGCGGATGCAGGTCGCCCTTGTGCTCCATGACGACGCGACGGCGGACGCCGGAACCCGGATCGACCTCTTCGCGCATCGTCTTGCCCTCGACGACGTCGTCGAAGCGGATGGTGCCGTCGCGCTCGGCCAGGATCGGCACGTTGTGCGGGTCCCACTTCACGAGCAGCGCCTTCTCCTTGATCATGTCGCCGTCGGCGACCTTCAGCACGCCGCCGAGCGGCACGACGTACCGGTCGAGCTCGCGATCCTTCGGATCGACCAGGATGATCTCGCCGTTGCGGCTGATGGAGACCGTGTCCCCCGAGACCGCGACGACGACGGACAGGCCGACGAACTTGACCTTGCCGGCGGCGCTGGCGCGCATCTCGCTCTCTTCGACGGTGCGGCTGGCCGTACCGCCGATGTGGAACGTACGCATCGTCAGCTGCGTGCCGGGCTCGCCGATCGATTGCGCACTGATGATGCCGACGGCCAGCCCCATCTCGACCGGTCGCGAGCGCGAGAGATCCATGCCGTAGCAGCGGGCGCAGATGCCCTGCTCGGCCTCGCACGTCAGCGGCGAGCGCACGCGGACCTTCTCGTAGCCCATGTCCTCGATGCGACGCGCGACTTCCTCGGTGATGAGGTCGTTCTCGCGGACCACGACCTCGTCGGTCACGACGTCCATGATCGTGTCGCGGGCCGTGCGACCCTTGATCGCCTGCGCGAGGCTCACCTCGAGCTTGTCACCCTTGTAGATGACCGACTTGCCGATGCCGTTCAACGTCCCGCAGTCGTCTTCGGCGACGACCACGTTCTGCGCGACGTCGGCGAGCTTGCGCGTGAGATAGCCCGAGTCGGCCGTCTTCAACGCCGTGTCGGCCAGTCCCTTGCGCGCGCCGTGCGTGGACGAGAAGTACTCGAGCACGTGGAGGCCTTCGCGGAAGTTCGCCTTGATGGGCGTCTCGATGATGCGACCCGACGGCTTCGCCATCAGGCCTCGCATGCCGGCCAGCTGACGAATCTGCTCGATCGAGCCTCGCGCGCCCGACTCGGCCATCGCGAAGATCGGGTTCAGATAGGGCTTGCCGTCCCG
>JANNRO010000579.1:0-7303 GCA_031401505.1 Planctomycetia bacterium | reverse complement strand
GAGACAACGCCATGGCTAGGCACCCACTCGAACGCACCCGCAACATCGGCATCATGGCCCACATCGACGCGGGCAAGACGACGACGACGGAGCGCATCCTCTTCTACTCCGGCCGCATCCATGAGATGGGCGAGGTCCACGAGGGCGAGACCGTCATGGACTACATGAAGGAGGAGCGCGAGCGCGGGATCACGATCACGAGCGCCGCGACGCAGACCGCGTGGAAGGGCAACAAACTCAACATCATCGACACCCCCGGCCACGTCGACTTCACGGCCGAGGTCGAGCGCAGCCTGCGCGTGCTCGACGGCGCGGTCTGCGTCTTCGACGCCAAGGAAGGCGTCGAACCGCAGTCCGAGACCGTCTGGCGCCAGGCGAACCGGTACAAGGTGCCGCGCATCTGCTTTCTCAACAAGATGGACAAGCCCGGGGCCGACTTCGACCTCTGCCTCACCGGCATCCGCAAGCGCCTCGGAGGGAACGCGATCCCGGTCCAGTACCCGATCGGAAGCGGCAACGAGTTCGAGGGGATCATCGACATCGTCCGTCAGGTGGCGATCTACTTCGACGCCGAGTCCGAGGGTCGCCTCTTCTACGAGAAGCCCGTCCCGCCCGAGTATCAGGCGAAGGTCGACCTCTACCGCCGCGAGCTGATCGAGGCCTGCGCCGAGCAGGACGACAAGCTGATGGAGATGTACTTCGCGGGGCAGCCGATCGAGCACGAGCAGATTTATGCCGCGATGCGGGCAGGCGTGGTCAAGGGGCTGATCAATCCGCTCCTCGTGGGCTCGGCGCTCCGCAACAAGGGCGTCCAGCACGTCCTCGACGCGGTCTGCCGTTATCTGCCGTCGCCGATCGACATCAAATCGATCAACGGCTGGCATCCCGTCACGAAGGAAGTGATCACGCGCAAGGTCGACGCGAACGAGCCGCTGTCGGCCCTCGCGTTCAAGATCATCTCGGACAAGAACGGCGACCTGACGTTCATCCGGGTGTACTCGGGCACGTTGACCGCCGGCGACCTCGTGTGGAATCCGGTGCGCAACGACCGCGAACGCATCTCGCGCTTGATGCTCATGCACGCGAACAGCCGCGAGCCGATCGAGAAACTCGAGGCCGGCCAGATCGGTGCCGCGGTCGGACTGAAGGTCACGTCCACCGGCGACACGCTCTGCCCGAAGGACGACCCGATCGTTCTCGAGTCCATGCAGTTCCCGCCGACGGTCATTTCGATGTCGATCCGTCCCGCCTCGCGCGGGGACCGCGACAAGCTCTCCGACGCGCTCGCCAAGCTCGCGAAGGAGGATCCGACGTTCAAGCGCTTCACCGACCCCGAGACCAGCGAGACGATCATCGCGGGCATGGGCGAGTTGCATCTCGACATCATCAAGAGCCGGCTGGTCAACGAGTACGGCGTCCAATCCGAAGTCGGCAAGCCCAAGGTCGCGTACCGCCAGACGTTCAAGAAGAACTGCGACGTCGAAGGCAGGCACGTCAAACAGTCCGGCGGCCGAGGCCAGTTCGGCGTCGTGCGCATCCGGTTCAAGCTGAAGGACACGCCCGAATTCGAGTTCATCGACAACGTGGTCGGCGGCTCGGTACCGCGCGAGTTCATCAAGCCGGTCGGGCAGGGGCTCGAGAAGGCGCTCGAAGAGGGCTACCCGCTCGGTTTCCCCTTCATGAACGTCTCGGGCGAATTGTACGACGGCAAGAGCCACGACGTCGACTCGTCGGAAATGGCGTTCCAAGAGGCGGCCCGCGTCGCCGTCCGCGTCGCGACCGAGTTGGTCGGCGTGACGATCCTCGAACCGATCATGAAGGTCGTCGTGACGACCCCCGACTCGAACCTCGGCGACGTGATCGGCTCGATCAACGCGCGCCGCGGCGTGCTCGAATCGACGGAAGCCGCGGCCGGTGACACGAAGCAGGTGCTGTCGACCGTTCCGTTGGCCGAGATGTTCCAGTACTCGACGTTGCTCCGCGGCATGACGCAGGGCCGCGGCACGTACACGATGGAGCCGCATTCCTACGCCCCCGCCCCCGAGGCGGTGGCACTGAAGATCCGCAAGGAGATCGAGGCCGAGAAACTCGCGAGGAAGTAGGCGAACGCGGACTTCGAGCGTCGGACGCGGGTCCCGTCGGCCGATCGACGGGACTCGACGTCTTCGTTTTCGGGCGGTTCGCCGATCGCTCACGGCGTCGGCCCGGTCGCCGATCATGGCGAACCGTGGGTGCTCGATCGACGCGCAACCCCGAGCGGAACCGTGGCTAAAGATCGGCCGGCGAAGCGTGCCATCGGCGTCCTACCGCGACCTGGTCGAAGTCGAGTACCGCCTACCGGATGGATCGACCGAGACGTTCGTGTCGAAGAACGAGCGACCTGCCGTGGCCGTCGTTGCCTTGACGCCAAGCCTTCGAATCGTGCTCGCGCGTCAGTTTCGGCCGGGCCCGGGCTCCGTCGTCGACGAGTTGCCGGGCGGTGGGGTCGAAACGGGCGAGTCGTTCGAGTCGGCCGCCTGCCGTGGACTGGCGGAAGAAACCGGCTCCGAGTCGGTTCGCTGGATTCCCCTCGGGCGCGCGCTCAAATGTGCTTACCGCACCGTCCACCGCGAGGGGTTTCGGGCGATCGCTTGCCGACGAGCGTCACCGGCGGCGTCCGATCCGACGGAATGGATCGACGTCGTCGAGAAGTCGATCCCGGAGTTCATCGAACAGCTGAGGCGCGGCGCGACGACGGACGGCGAGATCGCGTGGATGGGGCTCTTCGAAGCCGGACTCGTCACCGCGGTATGGGCCAGGCCGACTGTGGCGGCCGACCGCGGCGGCCGACCGTGGCGGCCGTGCGCCCGGCCGCTCCCGCCCGCTCGTTCCGCATGTCGGTGGGGCGAGTTAGTATTTCGTTCGCAATGAACGGCTCCGTCCCCCCCATCCCCCCCGACTCAGTCGATCCCGTCGGCGCACCTGTGCCCGAGCGGCTACCGTCCGAACTCGTGCAGGCGTTGCTCGACGAGTTCAGGGTGGTCCTCCACGAGCGGAGGATGCTCGACCTGCGATGCGCACGCATCCTCGCGAGCCTCGGCGAGAACCGAGGGTGGGAGACCGTCGGTTGCGCCTCCGTCGGAGAGGTCGGAGAACGCCACGGGATGGCGGCAGCGGAAGCCCGGGGCCTGCTCGACCTCGGTCGTGCGATTCGCACGACCCCGCTCCTCGAGGACCAGGTGGCAAACGGGAAGGTGACGGTCGCTGCCGCTTCGTGCGTCGCGGCCGTGCTCGCGAGGCCGGAAATGCTGCGGCCCGACGACGACTGGATCGGCTGGGCGCAGTCGGAGTCGACGCGGACGCTTCGAGCGCGGATACGCCGTCGAGAGGAGGAAGTACGTATCGGCGACGAACCTCCCTGTCCCTTGACGGTTCACATCCGCGCCCGTGCACGCGACGACTTCGCTCGGGCACGATCGATCGCGTCGCGGCGGGCCGGGCGCGCCGTGACACAAGGCGAAACGTTCGAGACGCTCGTCGACCACTATCTTGACACCTTCGACGAGGATCGTGTTTCGCCAGGGAAGCGACGATCGCCTCCGACAGCTCTCGTCAACGGGCGCCACGTCCCCGTGTCCGTGCGGCGCGAGATCTTCGAGCGCCAGGGCCGTGCATGCGCGGCGCCGTATTGCGATCACGCGCTGTTCCTCGAGATGGCACATCTTCGGGCCCACGCCAAGGGCGGAGACCGCGAGGCCGACAATCTGATTCTGCTCTGCTCGCTGCACCACGAGCTTTTCGACCGAGGCTTGATCCAGCTCGTCGGTACCGCCGCAAGCCCGCGTTTCATCGACAGCAACGGACGCGATATGGCAGAGCGATTCGATCCAGGGGGCGGCGAGCGCGCCGGTGTCGGTTGCACCGGCCCCGACTCAAACCATCCGAAGGGGCCTGAAACCAAAGGCACGACGAGCGCCGGCTCGAGAGCGGGGCCGCCCGTCCGGGCGGCCGGTCCGCCCGGCGCTTCGTCGGCGGCCGTCCCGGCCCTGATGGATCGGAGTGCCGCCTCCGGTCCTGCGACACGGACACGATCGCGCGCTCATCCAGTGGCCAAGCCCGATCTCGATCGATCCAACGACGCAGCGCGACCCAGCCGCCCGACCTGACCACCCGAAAATCCCGACTTCCACACGGCGCGGCAGTTCCATAGCGCACCGGGGGATCGAACTTGCTGCGTATCGGAGTCGGCACGCTACGGCTTCTTGGGCTCCGTCCCCCACTCGACCACCTCGGAGACGATCTTGTCGCGCACCTTGCGCTTCAATAGCCCGGTGACAGGGATCTCGTTCGTGTACCAGCGTTCCTCCGTCTCGTTGCGGCGGTTCTTGACCGTCACGACGGTGCAGTGGAACTCGACACCGTTCAATTTCACCGTCTCCTGACGATCGGGTGCCGCCCGCTCCATGCCGGAGAGCTCCAGCAGCTTCGTGCGGGCTTCCGTCCGCTCGCGGCTCGTCCCGCCGGACTCCGGCGCCGTCGTGATCGTCACCAGCTCGTCGTTGACGTCGGTCACGGTCACGATGAGCGTCTGCTCTTCGCCTCGAATCTGTTGCTTCATTTTCACCCACTCGCCGACCCGAGCGTCAGCGATCGGGTTCGCGGGCTCGGTCGGCGAAGGAGCGGCTGGCGCGGCGGGCTTCTCGTCCGACTTCGCCGCGGGCGCGCTCGTCACTGACGGCTTCGGAGCCTCGGGCTTCGTCGCCTCCGGTGTTTTCGGCGCGGCGGGAGCGGGCTTGACGGCCTCGGGCATCGGCTTGGGGTCCGGAGCGGGAATCGGTGCAGGAGTCGGCGTCTCGGGTGCCGGTTTCGGAGTCTCGGGCGCGACGGGCGGCTTGACTACGGGCTTCTCGGCCGGCTTGTCGGTCGGCTTGTCGGTCGGCTTGTCGGTCGGCTTCGCAGCCTCCGGACGAATCTCCGCCATCACGACCTCGATCGCCTTCTCGAGTTGACGATCACGCCCAGCGAGGCGGTCCTCAGTCGTCTCCTCGACGAGAATGTCGGGCTTGACGCCCAAGCGCTCGAGATTCTCGCCGTTCAACCCGTACCACCCGACCCGCGCGACGCGGAACTTGCTGCCGTCGGAGAGGGTGATGTCCGTCGTCCCGATGACGCCGCCCGCCGTCGGGACGCCGACGACCTTGCCCAACTTCAATTCCTTGAACCCGTACGGAAAGACCTCCGCATCGCTGAACGAGCGCTCGTTGATCAGGAGAACGATCGGTTTGCCCCAGTGGAGTTGCGGCTGGACCTGCTTCGGGAATCCCCTCGGCTGGAACGACATGAACGGCTTCGCCGCGAGCGCCTGGAGCACTTGCTGGTGGATGTTGCCGCCGCCGTTGTTTCGGACGTCGAGCACCAATCCCTTCAATTTCTTGTTCTGACTGATCCCCGCCAACGCCGCGTTGAACTTCGCCAGATCGGGGGGCATCATCCCGGCAAGGTGGATGTACGCGAGTTCGCCCTTCGCCTTCTCGTTCACGGTCTTGACGCACCGCTCGATCCATAGTCCGTACTTCAACGCACCAACCTGACCACCGCCGAAGGCCTTGAGCGTCGCCGTTCGATCACCCGAGCCATCGCCCTTGCCGTAGAGCACGGTGACTTCGCGTCCGGCCGTTCCGGCGAGCACGCGATCGAGATCGGTGTCGGCCTTCAACGGCTGCCCCCCGACTGCCTTCACGATGTCCCCGATGCGCAGGCCCGCCTCGTCGGCGGGACCCCTCGCCTGGATGAACGCGATTTTTCGCCCGCCACCCTCGAGCGTCGCGGCGTCGAGGTCGAGACCCATGTATCCCGTCGGTGCGGCACCGTGGACGGCGTCGCCGTCGTCGTCGGTTCCGCCGGGGTAGATGCCGAGATGGGAGGCCTTCAACTCGCCCAGCATCTGCGACACGACATTGTAGAACTCGTCCTTGATCTCGGAATCCACGGCGATCGGACGGTACTTCTCCTTCAACGCCTTCCAGTCGACGCCGTGCATGTTCGGGTCGTAGAACCCGTCACGAAGTTTCGTCCACGCCTCGTCGAACAGGTCGCCGAACTCCCGACGCCGATCGACGGTCACGCGACCGATGAACGGCACGCGCTCGCCGGTTTCGACCGCGACCGGTGCACGGACGCGGTAGATGTCGGTCACGCCGTTGCGCTCGGCGTGGAAGTACACCCAGTCGCCTCGCGGACTCCACGAGACAGCCAGGCCGTCGCGTGAGATCTGGACCGCCGGACCGCCGGAGGCTTTCGTCACCCAGACGCCGCCCGACGAATTGGTCGCGGGGTCCATTTCTTCGTACGCGATCATCGATCCGTCAGGCGAGAACGAAGGCACCTGGTAGAAGCCCGTTCCCGTCGTCACCCGCCTCGCCTGCGCCTCGCCGCCGGAAACCGGCATGACGTAGATGCCTTGATTGCCGCCTCGACCCGAGTCGAACGCGATCCATTGCCCGTCGGCGGAAACGACCGCGTCGTCGTCGTCCTTCGGGTCCTTCGTAAGCTGACGCTCCTCGCCCGTCTCGAGGTCGAGCGACCAGAGATCCTTGTTCCCCGACCGCGACGACGTGAACACGATCCGCTTCCCGTCCGGCATCCACGTCTCGAAGCTGTCGTCCGCCGCGTGGTTCGTCACGGCCCGCACCGCCTTCGTAGCGACGTCCACGACGAAGACGTCGTCGTTTCCCTGTGCGTCGGAAAAGTATGCCAACTTCTTGCCGTCCGGGGACCAGCGGGGCCAGTCGTCGGTCGCGGGCCCGCTCGTGATCCGGGTCGCGTCGCCGCCGGCGGCGGCGAGCACCCAGATGTCGCCGCGGAGCGCGACGGCGATGTGACTGCCGTCGGGCGAGACGCTCGCGTGCTCCGCGCCGCTCGTCACGGTACGGACGTCGGTCCCACTGTTGCGGACGTCACTCTCGACCCGAATGTCGAGTTCTGTCGGCGCGGCCGCCGGGGATGTGATATCCAGCGTGAAGAGTTTCCCGTTCTTCTCGAACGCGAGCGTCTTGCGGTCCCATGCGAGGCTCGAACGGCGAGCGCTCTCGTCCGTCCACGACGTCAGGAACTTTCCCGCGCGGGTCTCCGACGACGCGGCCCCCGCCGTCAGATCGCCGCCCGTCGCCGACACGACGCCGACGTTGTAGATGCCTTTCGACTCGGCGAGGTAGTAGACGGACTTCCCGTCGAGCGAATAGGCCGGATTGAGTTCGCTGTACGGCGTCGAAGTGAGCCGCCTGGGCGTGCCGCCCGCCGTGTCGATCGCGTAGAGATCGTAGGC
>JANNRO010000578.1:0-3937 GCA_031401505.1 Planctomycetia bacterium | reverse complement strand
CCGCGAGGCCGCGGGCGACGTCCGCTCCGCCCTCGCATTGGTCCGCCAGTGGCAGTCGATCCGACCGCTCGAGCCCGAGCCCTGTCTCGAGGCCGCGGCGTTGGCCGCACGCGCCCAGCGCTTCGAAGACGAATCGGAGTCTTTGAAGGCCGCCGGGCGGGTGAGCCTCAAGGTCCACCGGGCCGAAGAGGCCAAGGTGATCTTCGAGAAGCTCCTGACGAAGCGCCCGGGCGATCCGGACGCGCTCGAGGGGCTGAGGCAGACGGCCCGGCTGCTCGGCGACGCGGCGGGCTTCTCCGGAACGACCCGCACCCTCGCCGAGATGGCGCTCGACGCCGGTGACGCCGCGCAAGCGAGCGCGATCCTCCAGGAACTGATCGTCGATTTCCCCGAGGACGTTCCGGCCCGCCTGCTTCGAACGAAGGCGCTCGCGAGGCTCGGCGACCGCAAGCAGGCGGCCGAAGAGCTCGAGAAGCTGGCCGACCTGCTGCCGACGCCGTGCCGCAAGAAGGCGGACCGCGATGCAGCCGAGTACGTGCGCGACACGCTTCCCCACCTCCTGCCCGATCACAACGACTTGCTGCGTCGCTTCCGGGAGAAACTCGGGAATCGGGAAAAGTCGCACAAGCGCGCGGCGATCCTGACCGGCTTCCTGCTCGCCTGCTCGGGCGTCGGCTTCGTGCTCTGGCCCAAGGGCCCCGATCACATCTGGGCGCGTGCCCAGGCGGCGGCCCAGGTCGGTGACAATGCGACCGCACTCGCGCTGATCACCGAGTTGGCCGAGCGGTACCCCGATTCGCAGGAGTTCGTGGTCGCGTCGGCGTTCAAGGCCCGGCTCGATGGAACGGCCGCGGCCACGACGACGCGCAAGGTCGACATCTCCGCGGTCGATCGCGTGAAGGCACAGGCCAGCGCGACGGCGAAGGCGATGGCCGCCTTCCCGAGCCCGGAGACGCTCGCCGAAATGGACGCGTTGTGCGTGCTGCTCCGAACGCCCGAGGGGTCGACCGTCGCGGCGCGTCGCTCGGTCACCGAGCTGATTCGGGCCCCGTTCGCGGAAGCGATTCGAGCCTTGCGCCACGAGGCGCTCGAACGGCGCGACACGCTCGACGCGGCGGCGGATCTCGTCACGAAGCCCCCGCCGAACCTCAACGACTTCAAGGCGCTCGTCGAGAAGGCGGAAGCCACCCTCGACACGCGCTGGTACGACCAGGCCGGGAAGGGTTCGGATTCGGCACGCCGGCTCGCGGGCCTGCTCCTCGAAGACTCGTTCCTGCCGGAGTCGGCCGAGAACCTCCGATCGATCGAACCCGACGTCAAGGCGGCGCAGCGCGCGGTCATCGCGCGTCCGGCCGACGTCCGCAAGTCCCGCGTCGAGTACCACCGAGCGATGCTCTCCGAGGCGTACGAGCGCGCGCGCATCGAATCGGCCAAGCTCCTGGCCCACGGCGACCTCGACGGGGCGCAGGCGATCTACACCCGACTCGTCGAGTTGGTCGCCGAAGTCGAGTCGTCCCCGACGCTCGAACCGCTGCGCGACTATGTCGAGCGCCGCGGCATCGCCGAGTTCTCGCGCACGAGGACCAGCTCGATCGCGACGATCCAGCGCGGGATCGCGGCCGCGAAGGCGGCCGAGGAAGCCGGCAATCTCGAGGGCGCGGCCACGATGTACGCGAGCCTCGTCGGACAATTCCCCGCCGTCCGCTTCGACGAGGTGTTCTCGATTCCCGTCCGCGTCGAGACCGTGCCCCCCGGGGCCCGGGTGCTCGTCAATCGCAAGGAAGTCGGCGTGTCGCCCTTGATCGTCCGCTACGGCTTCGGCAGCCAGACCGTGCTCACGATCGACGCCCCGGGGTTCGACGCCGCCTCCGTGGTGCTGAAGACCACGGCGACGAAGCCCGAGTCGGAACTGCGCGTCTCGCTGTCGCCGGCCATCCGGTGGGCGCGCGCCCTCTCGGGTGTCGTCGAGGCCGAACCGCTGGGCTACGAGGGCGACGTCATCGTCTGCACCCGCTCGGGTCGGGTCGAGCGTCTCTCGCGCCATACGGGCGACGTGGTCTGGTCGACGGACTTGAAGAGCATCGAGGGAACGCGCTCCCGTCCGACGATCGACCGCGGCTTCCTCTTCGTACCCCTTCTCGACGGCAAGGTCGCGCGGCTCTCGCTCGCCGACGGTGTTCTGCGCAGCACGTTCCAACTCCGCGCACGCCCGCTGGGGGACGCCGCCACGATCGCCGGCTACGTCGCGATCGCGCTCGACACGACGGTTGCGATCTTCGGCGACGCCGAGACGCCCACGTATGTCACGCTCGACGCGGCGGCGTCGGCCGGCGTCCTTGCGTCGAAGGGATCGTTCTGGGTCGGCGACGTGCGAGGCGGCGTCACGCGCATCGACACGTCGGGTCGAACGAAGGTCTTCGCGACGGGCGGCAAGGAGCCGGTCGTCGGACTCGCCGCGGGGCGCGACCTCGTCTACGCGTTGACGAGCGACGGCGTGCTGATCGCGGTCGACGGCGCCGCCACGACTCCGATTCGCTGGCGCCGAGCCGACATCGGCGAAACGGTCGGTCGTCCGGCCGAGGCGCTCGACGTGGTCGCGGTCGCCGTCCTGGCGGGTCGCATCTCGCTCTTTTCGGTTGCCGACGGCTCGCCCAAGGGCCGCAAGGACACGGGCGCCGCCACGCGCGACGGCTTGCGAGCCATCGGCGATCTGGTCGCGGCGACGTTGCTCGACGGTCGCATCTGGTTCTACGACCGGGCCAAGGACGCGGTGATCGTCGACACGAAGCTCGACGGCACGGCCCGCCTCCCTCTCGCCCCCACCGGCGACGGTTCGGTCGTGGCCCCCGCGTCGGGCAACGGCCTCGTCGCCTTCCCCGCGCCGAAGTAGCCCGTCCGCGCACCAGGCAGTTCTGCGCGATATCCGCCGACTTGCTTGCAAGACCTTGCACAAGTCCATACGGCCTCCTGTTGGGACTCTTGGTCCTAGAGCGCGGCCAAGCCTCCGCCCCGCTCCGCCAGCCAAGCCCGCTTCCGCTCGAAGTCCGGCATCGCCCGCTCGACGCGCAGCCAGAACTCGGGCGAGTGGTTGCGCTCAAGCAGGTGGACGAGTTCGTGAACTACGACATACTCGACAGCGGTCGGGGGCAGGAGGATCGTCGCCCAGTGTAGATTGACGGTCCCGTCACGGCTGGCGGATCCCCATCGGTGACCGAGGTCCGCAATCCTGAGGCCCTTGGGCTCGACGCCCACTCGGACGGCGAGCGCCGACAAGCGGGAGCCGACCCACGCCTCGGCTCGTCGGCAATACCACCGGACGAAGTGCGCCCGCCCGCTCGTTGCCTCGGACCGCAGGAGTCGGAAGCGCCCCGCCTCCAACTTCAGTGGCACGCCTTGACGGTCCACCAACTGAAGTCGGTGGCTCCTGCCGAGGTATGCGAACCCCTCCCCGCCCACGAACTCCTTGCCTGTCAGGGGTTGCTGAAGAGTCTGCTTCAGTGCGAGTTTTCCGTAAATCCACGCCTTCTTGTCCCGAACGAACTTCTCAAAATTCCGGAGATCGCAGCCCGGCGGGCCGCTCAGAATCAGCTCACCGCCTCGGTCCACGGTGATTTGCATCGAGCGTCGGCGCGGGCTGCGTCGAACTTCGAAAACCAAATCGTCCACGGTCAGAGTCGGGGACATCACAGGAGCTTCGCCCGGATCGCCTTCGAGAGTTCGAGGAGACGCCCAGCAACGGCTGGTAGTCGCTCGTAGGGCAAGAGGTTCTGGTCATCGAGGTCCTGGACGATCCACTTCCGCAAGACTTCCTGCGCGTACGCGTTACGGTGGAAGTCCAGGACCTCGATGACCAGAACCTCTTGCCCTACGAGCGACTACCAGCCGTTGCTGGGCGTCTCCTCGAACTCTCGAAGGCGATCCGGGCGAAGCTCCTGTG
>JANNRO010000577.1:0-2089 GCA_031401505.1 Planctomycetia bacterium | reverse complement strand
ATCAAGCACGGCACACTGATCGTCGCAATGCCCCGCAACGAGTTCAACGCAGTGGACCGAGCCCTTGAGGTGCGTCGTCGGGACCGGTTGTCGCAGAAGTGATCGCGTCGACAGACGTAGAAGCACCAGCCGACATATGGGCGTAGTCGACTTCGCGCTTCGGGCCGATGGTCCCGTGCGATAATCCCTTCACCATGCGATTGAAGTCCGTCTTCCCGCTGCTGCTCCCCGCACTTTTCCTCTTGGCGGCTCGTCAGGCAGAGTCCACTCCGAGTTTCGAACTTGAAGTGTCATCGGGTGGCGTCACGCATCTCGCGGTCGGCGAGAAACTCCAGTTCCGTGTGTATCTGCCCGAGGTGCGCCGCGACCCTGCTAAGCCAGTGTCGCCGCTGGCATCTGCGATGACGTGGCGAGTCGAGCCCGTCGATCTCGCATCCGTAAACAGCGACGGACTCCTCACCGCTCTGCGGCCCGGACAGGTGCGGGTAACGGTGGAGGCGGCAAACGTTCCAAAGGGAGACCTTGGACCCGGAATGCCGGGAGTTAGGTCGCTGACAATCGCGAAGGAATTGCCGGACGGCCGACTGCCCCGACTGGACGGGATGCCGAAGTTCGAGGGGTTCACCGTTGCGTGGGACCAGTCCGGCTACGATCACAACCGAGGGCTCTACGTCGGATTTCGAACCTTCGCGTGGTCTGCGGGCATCACGACGAGCGCACCGCCCAAGGGGCCATTGCCGTGGACGCTTGATGTGGTGCGGGAGCGGTCGCAGTTCAACGACGATCGGGGATACTCAGACCTCTTTTCGCAGGACGACTTCAAGCGCTGGCAAGGCAATCTCACGTCGGCGCGCCTTACCATTGCATCGTGGAAGGACGGCATCGCGTCCGGTCGGTTGGAGTTCAAGACCACCCGGGGTGTCAACTTGGACTTGACGTTTCATGCTTGGGTCGAGGATCGCAGCGGCCTTCTGGAGGTAGCCGGGAGCGCTGCCATCTCTGACGAACTACGAGTGACCGTTCGTTCGTTGCAGCCGGACGCGGAGCGAACGGCTTCCCATCGGACGAGTGGCCTCTCGCTGCGGGTGACGATCGCGAACGGCACCGCGCACGACATCTATCTTGTCGATGAACCCGGAATGCCCAACTTGGAACCGACTTCTAGTAGTTTGGTCCTGCATTGGGATGTCGAGGACTTTCCGCCGAACGCCGTAGCGAACATGAATATTTTCCCTGTCCCGCACCTTACGCGACTGTCTCCGGGCCAGGTCGTCGAGCGCGACGTGGCCGTCCTAAATCCGGTTGCGTTGTCGAACTACCTGCGGATGTACTGGGACAATGGCACTCCCCCGCAGCGTGTTCGGCAGACGCCGCCGCCAATACTCTTGGAATCTCCTGCGACGATTACGGCGAAGATCGGATATGCAATGAAGCCGTTCGTCTACGACAGCAAGTCGATTCAGGATGAGAGGCTTGCATTCATGGACTGGCAGAGGATCATCACATCCCCGCCAATTCAGATGAGTCGCTAACAGCCGAGACTTGGCGGAAGCGGACGGTCTTCGATGAAATCACGACCGCACCCCCGACTTGCCCCTCGCCGTCTACATTTCGGTTGGGGCGCCAGTGCGATGGGTGGCACGATCACAGCCCGAAGACGCGCACGCAACGGAGCCTTCCTATGCCCACCAAATCAACCCGCCCGCTCAAAAATGGCGCCAAGTGCCGCGCGATCGGCGGTGTCCACAAGGGCAAGTCCGGCGTCGTCCGCGACATCAAGACGGGAAAGACGGGCCACGTCTCGATCACCGTCGTCCAGGCGGACGGCGTGAGGTTCAAGACGTTGGCGAAAAACGTCGTCGTCGAGGGGTAGGGGTTCGTCGCCATCCTCTCGATCTTCGGCGCTGCTTGGTTCGTCATCGGCGACGACGTGCAAGCCCTGGTCGCCTCGGCGGCTTTGGCGAAGATGGGGTGGGGGATGTGGAGGGGCGCCGAAGTACCATTAGGCGGTGCCCTTGGAACGCCAGATGAGTGACAGCCGATTGCTCCGAAAGAGTCGGACTCGAAACTTCAGGTATCCGCGCAGGAG